>NZ_JBSFWJ010000088.1:0-20069 GCF_053592695.1 Saccharopolyspora sp. NPDC002578
CAGTCGGTCTCTCGCTGCGGGATCTTTTTCCCAAGTGGCTCCGCCACGAGGGAAAAAGCTGTCCTCGCGAGAGACCGACTGAGAACCCGCCGGTGAGGACTTCTCGACGTGGGCTATGTGCTTCGCACATACAGGCACGGCCTTCGGCCGCAAGGCAGGCTTGGCTCCGCCAGCCCAAGGCACGGCTTCGCCGCAAGGCAGGCTTGGCTCCGCCAGCCCAAGGCACGGCTTCGCCGCAAGGCAGGTCTGGGTTTGCCGCCTCTGGGCGGTCAGATGGTGGGGCGTACTACTAGGACTGGGCAGGCTGCGTGGCGGACGCATTGTTCGGCTACTGAGCCTAGGAGGAGGCCGGCGAAGCCGCCTCTGCCTCGGTGGCCGACCACCAGGAGGTCCGCGCCTCGGGAAGCTGAGAGCAGGGCCTGGGGGGACGGGGAGTGCACGATGTGGCGCTGGATCGGGACGGGCGGGGGGTCGCCCAAGTGCTCCTGGACGATCTTCTCCGTCGACTCGTCCACCGACTGCTGGTAGGCGTCCATGCTCGGCACCGCGCCGGGCGGGCAGTCCGCAGGGCGCGGGGCGGTGCGCATGCTCCACGCCCGGACCACGTGCAGCGCACCGCTGCGCAGGCCCGCCTCGTGCGCCGCGACCTCCAGCGCGCGCAGCGAAGACGGTGATCCGTCGACGCCGACGGCGACGCCGCCGTCCAGTTCGACTCGCTGCACTGTGCTTTCCACCACACCTCCACTTCACCTCCTCGCGCCCGCGCTGTCGACTTGGCCACCCGAACGAGTCCGATATGTGATGATTCGCGGCTAGGGTGGAGAACTTCACATGATCGATGCACTGTGGTAATGCATAGGCAGGACGCGTGTTTCCACACCAACGCCGCTGAGGTGCATGCGCCACGACGACCGCCACAGCGGTTCGCGTGAGTTCCCAACAGCAGATAGGTGGGTCATGGTCCATTCGACCGAGTGCTCGCCGGAGCGGCGCAACCCGCTGCTGAACCGGCGTTCCCAGACCGACGTCCAACTGGTGGCCGTGCCGCGGCTGGAGTGGTCACTGGCCACCGAAGCGCACCCGACCGTCGCCGAAGCCGCCGCGCCCGCCTCGATGCGCCGCAGCTGGATCCACACCGCTCCCGAGCAGAAGGTGCTCGAGCTCTACCGGAAGTTGCACGGACCCGCGAGCAGGCTGCCCGCGCCGTGGTGGCTGCGCGCGCTGGACCGCGGCGAGCTCGCCTCCCGCGACGAGGGCTTCGCCCTCGAAGACGACGTGCACCGGCTGCTGGCCGGTCGCGGCGGCTGGTTCTTCGTGCCCTGGGCGGGCGTCGGCGAGACCGGGTACTGGGAGTACGGGCCCTCCGAACGCGGAACCCGGCACGCCCCCACCACGGTAGCGCTCACCGACCGGCACCCTGGCTGGATCCAGGTGGTCGCGGCCTACACCGACGGGCCGTCGCAGCCGTTGCCGCTGAGCGGTCCGGACGGCTTGCTCGCCGCGTTGCCGGTCGTCGAATCCTGGTAGCCGCCCCGCCGGACGGGTTTGCGATACTGGTCCCCTGTGAGCACTTCTGACCAGCAGGTCCAGCATCGCCGCTCGATCGTGAGCTACGTCCAGCGCGGCGCTCGGATGACCGTCGGACAGCAGCGGGCGTGGGATCGGCACTGGTCCGCGATGGGCGACTCCGTCGACGCGCTGCCCCCGGGGCGGCTGGACACGGACGCCTGGTTCGGCCGGACCGCGCCCGTCGTCCTGGAGATCGGCCCCGGCATGGGCGAGACGACGGCGCAACTGGCCGCCGCCGCACCCGAGGTCGACCACTTGGCCGTCGAGGTCTACAAGCCGGGCCTGGCGCAGCTGCTGCTGCGCGCCGAACACCTGGAGCTGGCGAACCTGCGGCTGCTGCGCGGTGACGCGGTGGTGCTGCTGCGGGAGCACTTCGAGCCGGGCTCGCTGTCGGGCGTGCGGATCTTCTTCCCGGACCCGTGGCCGAAGAAGCGCCACCACAAGCGGCGGCTGGTGCAGGCGGAGACGGTGGAGCTGATCGCGTCCCGGCTCGCGCCGGGCGGGTTCGTGCACCTGGCCACCGACTGGGAGAGCTACGCCGAGCAGATGCTCGAGGTGTGCTCGGGCGTGCCGGAGCTGCGCAACCGGTACGCGGACGAGCCGGGCGGCTGGGCTCCCCGGCCGGAGTGGCGGCCCGTCACGAAGTTCGAGAACCGCGCCCACGACGAAGGCCGGGTCATCCACGACCTGATCTTCGAGCGGGTGTGAACCTCCCCGCGGCGCTCAGGCGGCGACCGGCAGGTCCAGGACGCCTTCGCTGAGCCGGACGGGGCGTCCCGCCCGGGTGCCGCGCGCGGTGCGGGGACGCTGCGCTCGGACCGTGGACCAGGCCGGGCGCTGCGCCTGGACGGTGAGCGACGGCTCCGCCATCGCCAGCACCACCGCGATCCCCGCGGCGCGGGCGGTGTCGACGAGTTGGCCGACGGTGGACTCGGTGAGTGCCGGGTCGTCCGCGAAGATCACCTTCGGGCGGTGCGCCATGGCGCGGGCGACGGTCAGCCGCTGCGCCTGAGCGGTGGAGAGCTGTCCGGGGAAGCGCTCCCGCATCCCGTCGAGGCCGAAGTCCCGCAGCACGCTCAGCGCGAGCGCCATCGCCGCGGCGCGGTCGGTGCCCGCCAGCATCTGCGGCAGCGCGCAGTTCTCCTGGGCGTTGAGCTCGGGGACGAGCATCCCGTCGCCGAACACGAACCCGAAGTCGCGCCGCCGCACCTCGCTCAGCTCGTGGTCGGTGAGCCGGTCCAGGCGCACCCCGTCGAGCAGTACCGCTCCCTCGTCGGGGCGGCGCAGGCCGGCGAGCGCCTGCAGCAGCGCCGTCCGGGCCTGCGGGGACGGGCCGTCGAGCGCGGCGACCGCGCCGGGCTCGACGGTGAAGTCCACTCCGAACAGCTGCGGCAGCGCGGTCAGGTTCCGCGCCTCCAGCAGTGGTGCCGTCGATGCAGTGGGCACTGTCCGCTCCTCTCACCTGCCGGTTCGCACCGGATCGCCTTGGGGTGTGCAGAAACCTTCTCGCGAGCGAGCGGTCCGGTGCGTCGGGCGGAGGGACATCCCTCGTCGACCGATCGGCCAAGCCTTTCGAGCCGTTCGGCCAAGCCGTTCGGCGGTCGCCGGGCATTAGGGTCGCGGCGTGAGCTCCAGCCCGACGCCCCCCTCGTTGGCGCAGCGACTCAGTCGTCTCGTGCGGGCGCGATGGGTCCTCGCCACGCTGATGACGCTGCTCTGCTGCGTGGACATCGCGTTCGCCGTGCAGCGCGGCGGCCCCGAACTGATCGCCCTACCGGGAGCGGCGCTGCTCGCGTTGTTGGCGGTGCGGGGCCGTTCGCATCCTGCGTTGTGCGGGCTGGCGGCGGCGGCGGTGCTGGTGCTGTCTTCGGGGCTGTTCCGCGTGGTGGATCCATTGGGGCACGGCCCGATCCTTCCCACCGAGAACGCGGCGGCCGTGCTGCTGGTGCTGTTCGCGCACCGGAGGCTGCCGCCGTTGAAGGCACTGCCGATCACCGGTGCGCTGGCGCTGGCCGCTTTGGTGTCGCTGGTCGTGCGCTCCTCGATACCGGACACCCGGACCCTCGCGTTCGGAATGTTGCAGCTGTTGCTGGCCATGGGCACCGGGACTTACCTGCGCGGTTGGCAGCCGACGGTCGTGCGGGCCCCGCTGCTGGAGCTGTTCAGCAGGCAATGGCCGATGATCGCGGGGCTGACGGTGCTGGTGTTCCTGGAAGGCAACGCCTACCTGGAGGACCGTCCCTACGCGATAGCCATGCTGCTGGGGGCGGTCGTGCTGGCGGTACTGGCGGTGCTCGCGCCGCTGCGTCCGCTGGAGACCGCGCTGCTGGGCGCCAGTGCGCTGGCCTGCATGGGCGTCGTGAACGTGCTGCTCGGCGCGCGCGAGATGTCCTCGGCGATCCTGCCGCCGCTGCCGATCACGGCCACGGCGGCCGGGATGCTGCTGATGGCGTACCTGGTTCGGCACGCCGCATACCGGAAGGCGTGGATCGGCGGGTCCGCACTGGTCGGTGCCGCGCTGATCGCCGTGGTCCTGGACGGGGCGGCCGAGAGCCCGCTGGAGTTCAGCACCACGTTCCGAACCCTCGCGCTCGGCGGGTTGCTGCTGGCGTTGTCGGTCGGGTCGGGGGTGTACTTCCGCACCCGCGACGGCGAGCGGACCCGGACGGTGGAGACGGCGGTGGAGCAGGCCCAGCAGGCGGAGCGGCTGGCGTTGGCGCGGGAGCTGCACGACGTCGTCGCCCACCACGTCACCGGGATCGTGGTGCAGGCGCAGGCCGCGCAGATGGTCGCCGCGCAGAAACCGGAGGCCGCCGCCGAAGCCATGGAGCGCATCGCCAACAGCGGCACGGAGGCGCTGGTCGCGATGCGCAGGCTCGTGGCGAGCATGCGCGGCGCGGAACCCGCCGGAACCAGCGGCGCCACCGAGCAGGCCACCACCGACCTGGCCGCCGACCTCACGTCCTTGGCGGAAGGCGCGGGGCCGAAGGTGCGGCTGCTGCTCGACATCGGCCGCGAGGTGCCCCAGGAGGTGGCGCGCTCCGCGCTGCGGCTCGTGCAGGAGTCGCTGACGAACGCGGGCAAGCACGCCCCGGACGCCACCGAGATCCTCGTGTCGGTGCGGTCCCCGCAGGAACACCTGCACGTCCGCATCACCGACAACGGTTCCGGCAGGCGCACCGCACCGGTCGGCGGCTCCGGAGGATACGGTCTCGTCGGCATGCGCGAGCGCATCGAGTTGCTCGGCGGCCGGTTCAGCGCGGGCCCCGGCGAGGGCACCGGCTGGCGGGTCGAAGCGTGGCTGCCGCTGGCCGAACGCGCGGCCGGGTGAGTGCGCGCGTGGGGCACGACGAGGAGGATGTACCGATGATCCGGGTGCTGATCGCGGACGATCAGGAGATGGTGCGGGCCGGTTTCCGGATGATCCTGGACTCGCAGGACTCCATCGAAGTCGTCGCCGACGTCGCGAACGGGCTGGACGCGGTGAGCCGCGCCAAGGAGCTGCGCCCCGACGTGTGCCTGATGGACATCCGGATGCCCGGCCTGGACGGCTTGGAGGCGACCAAGCAGCTCGCGGGCCCGGACGTCGCCGACCCGATCAAGGTCGTCGTGGTGACCACCTTCGACCTCGACGACTACGTGGCGTCGGCGCTGGCGAACGGCGCCAGCGGATTCCTGCTCAAGGACGCCGGTCCGGCGCTGCTGATCGAGGCGATCCACGCCGCGTCGCGCGGGGACGCCCTGGTGTCGCCGCAGATCACGGTGCGGCTGCTGAAGCACTTCGCGAAGCCGCCGGAACGGCCGCGCCGCACCGTGGAACCGCTGCGGGACGCGCTCACCGAGCGGGAGCTCGACGTGGTCCGGGCGACGGCGCGCGGGCTCACCAACGTCGAGATCGGCGCGGAGCTGTTCATGTCGTTGTCCACGGTGAAGACCCACTTGGCCGCGGCCCAGACGAAGATCGGCGCCCGCAACCGCGTCGAAACGGCGTCCTGGGCATGGCGAAGCGGCCTCATGGAGGAGTGAACTGCTTGTCTCCGCTCTTGGCCTGCGTAGGGGACGGGTGGCGGAACCTCAGTCGTCTTCTCGCTGCGGGATCTTTTTCCCTAGTGGCTCCGCCACGAGGGAAAAAGCTGTCCTCGCGAGAAGACGACTGAGAACCCGCGGCGGTGCCGGTTGCGTGCGTGGTCACTGCTCAGCGGCTTCGCCGCTGACAGGACGATGGTCGGTGGTGGCGGTCGGTTGGCGCTGCAAGATCAGGGGCGAGGCGTGGGCCTGTGCGCGGTTCCGGGGGTGTGGAGGGCTGCGGCAGAATGCGTTCATGTCGACCGCTCTGCGCCTGCACGCCCCCATCGCCGTTCCCTGCGACGCCACCGGGTCGGTGATCCGCGACGCCGTGGTGGACGTGGACGAGCAGGGGCGGGTGAGCTACTGCGGGCCCCGCGAGGGCGCGCCGCCGCGCGCGCAGGAGACCGAGGTCCGCGACTGCGGCGGCATCCTGCTGCCCGGCCTGATCAACGCGCACGCCCACAGCCCGATGACGCTGCTGCGCGGCATGGGCGGTGACCTGCCGCTGCTGCGCTGGCTGCGCGAAGTGATCTGGCCCGCGGAGGCGCGGCTGCGGCCCGGCGACATCCGCGCGGGCATGGAGCTCGGCGCCGTGGAGATGCTGCGCGCCGGGGTCACCACGAGCGCCGAGATGTACTTCTCCGGCGAGTCGGTGGTCGAGGCGGTGCTGGCCGTCGGCTCCCGAGTGGTGCTGGCCCCGGCCGTGATCTCCACTCCGGACCTGGAGGGCATGGGTTCGTGGCAGGGCATGGTCGACGACATCAGCAAGTGGATCGACGCCGACGGCACCCGCTTCGGCCCGGCGGAACGCGTGGAACTGGGCTACGGCGCGCATTCCGCGTACACGCTGCCGCCGGAGGCGCTGCGGTTCATCGGTGAGTCCGCGCAGCGGCGCGGCGCGCTGGTGCAGGTGCACGTGGCCGAGGCCGCCGACGAGGACCGGGAGCAGCGGGAGAAGTTCGGTTCGGTCCCGGCGCTGCTCGACGAGGTGGGGATGCTGGACGGCCGGGTGCTCGCCGCGCACTGCGTGCACCTGTCTGACGCCGACATCGCGCTGTTCGCCCGCAAGGGCACCGGAATCGCGCACTGCCCCGGTTCCAACGCGAAGCTCGCCTCCGGCACCGCGCGGCTCGTCGACATGCTCGCCGCGGGCATCCCCGTCGGCCTGGGCACCGACGGGCCGTCCAGCAACGACGACCTGGACCTGTGGGAAGAGGTGCAGCTTGCGGGCATGCTCGCCCGTCTGTCCACGGGGGACGCGACGGCGCTGAGCGCGCGCAGTGCGCTGCTCGCGGCGACCCGCGGCGGGGCGGCGGCGCTGGGCCGCGACGACATCGGCGCGCTGGAACCGGGCCGGTGGGCCGACATCGTGCACCTGGACGTGGACAACCCGGCGTTCGCGACGGGCCTCGACACCCCCGACGAGCAGCTGCTGTCGAACCTGGTGTGGGCGGCGGGTTCGCGCAGCGTGCGCGACGTGTGGGTGGCGGGCACCGAGGTGCTGCACGACCGCGAACCGACCCGGGTGGACCGCCGCGCCGTCCAGGCCGCGGCCCGCACGGCGTCCCAGCACATCCGCGGCTGATCGCGGCACCGGCGAGGATCGAGGGCGCATGACCAGGCACATCGGCATCCTGCTGTTCCCCGGGGTCGAGGAGCTCGACGCGATCGGCCCGTGGGAGGTGCTGTCCTTCTGGACCCGCGGCTTCCCCGACGACGGCTACGCGGTCTCGACGGTGTCCCGCGACGGCGGGCCGGTCGAGTGCGCCAAGGGCCTCACCGTCTCCGCCGGGCACTCCTTCGCCGACGCCCCCGAGTTCGAGGTGCTGCTGCACCCCGGCGGCCAGGGCACCCGGCCGATGCTCACCGACGAGCGCCACCTCGCCTGGGTGCGCGAGCAGCGCGCGGCGGTGCCGCTGATGACCAGCGTGTGCACCGGATCGCTGGTGTACGCCGCCGCCGGCCTGCTCGACGGGCGGCCCGCCACCACGCACTGGCGTTCGCTGGAACTGCTCGCCGAATTGGACCCGACCGTCGAGGTGCGCGGCGAGGACCGCTTCGTCGACGACGGCGACGTGATCACCTCGGCCGGCGTCTCGGCGGGCATCGACATGGCGCTGCACCTCGTCGCCCGGTTCGCGGGAACGTCCCGGGCGCGGGAGGTCCGGCGCGGCATCGAGTACGACCCGCAGCCCCCGATCTGACCGATCCTCAGCCCTGCGGCGGGATGTTGTTGTTGAGCCGGAAGCGGTTGTGCGGGTCGTACCGCGCCTTCGCGCGCCCGAGGCGCTCCAGGTTGTCGCCGTAGGCCGACGCCCGAGCGCCGGGGTCGAGCACCGCCTCACCGCTGAAGTTCAGGTACGTCCCGGCCGCTCCGGGCATCGACTCGGCCTCCGCCAACACGTCCCGCACCCAGCGCACGGCGCGCGCGGTGTCGTCGGCGTCGGTCCAGTTGGCGTCGACGCTGAGCAGGTAGTCCGCGTTCCGGTCGCCGAACGCGGTGTCCGCGGCGGGAACCCGTCCGGCGGCGCCGCCGAGCAGCGGGACGTGCAGCATCGTCACCGGGTGCGGCCGTTCCCGGCCGCGTCGCACCAGCAGGTCGAGCACGGCGTCGTCGAGTTCGCGGAAGTACAGCGACTTCCAGTAGCTGAGCAGCCCGCCTTTCGGGAAGAACGGGTCGAAGGCCTGCTGCACCGCGGTGTAGGGAGCGGGCCCGCTGAGGTCCGCGAGCGGAGTGCCGAACCGGCGCATCGGTTCGAGCGCGGTCATCCCGTCCTCGACGTGCCCGGCGTGCACGGCACCGATGATGAGCACGTCCTGGTCGTGCAGTTCGGCGGGCAGTGCGGGGGACGCCGGCAGCGTCCAGAGCACGGCGCGGGTGGTGATCTCGTCGGGCAGCCCGCTCGCCCAATCCCGCCAGGCGCGCAGCACTTGCCCGGCGTCGGCCGCCGGGTATATCGCGGTGCCGTTGGCCACGGTCGGCCCCAACGGGTGCGCGTCGAACTCGAATGCGGTGACGACGCCGAAGTTCCCGCCCGCGCCGCGCAACGCCCACAGCAGCTCCGGGTCCTCCGGCCCGGCCCGGCGCACTTTCCCGTCGGCGGTGACGACCTCAGCGGACCGGAGGTTGTCGCAGGCCAGCCCGTGCGCGCGGTGCAGCCAGCCGATGCCGCCGCCTAGGGTGAGGCCGCCGACTCCGGTGCTGGACACGATCCCGCCGGGCACCGCCAACCCGAACAGCTGCGTCTCGCGGTCCACGTCGCCCCAGGTGGCGCCGCCCTGCACGCGCGCGACCCGGCGTTGCGGGTCCACGTCGACGCCGCGCATGGCGGACAGGTCGATCAGCAGCGCGCCGTCGTGGATGCTGTGCCCGGCGACGCTGTGCCCGCCGCCGCGCACGGCGATCAGCAGGTCGTGGTCCCGGGCGAGCCGCACGGCGTCGACGACGTCGGCGGTGCCGGAACACCGGGCGATGAGCGCGGGCCGCCGGTGGAACATCCCGTTCTGCACGACGCAGGCCTGCTCGTACAGGTCGTCGCCGGGGCCGATGAGCGGTCCCCGGAATCCGGCGCGGAGTGCGTCGAGCTCGCCGTCTTCGAGGCTCGTCTCTCCGCTGGTGAGGGTGCGCAGCAGCACCGGCATCGCACCCACCTCCTCATCGCAGTGCCCGGCAGGGTGCAGGCAGCGCACACCCGCGTCCGCGCCCGGCACAGTGCCGCCGGTCCGTTGACGCCGCGTTCGCCGAGTGCTAGTCGGCGGGAGGACCTTGTGCCCTGGGGGCGCACGACTCCGCGGCGCACCGTTGCCTTGACGGATCAGGGCGAGTTCGGGGAGTCGTCATGGCGTGGTCGACGGAGGAATCCAGCGCGGTCCACGAATCGCTGGGTCGGATGGGGCGTTCCTGGGGCTGGTTGCTGGCGTTCGGCGTGCTGTCGGTGATCGCGGGCATCGCGGTGCTGACCTGGCCGGGCGCGACGATCCTGGTGATCGCCGTGCTGCTGGGCGTGCAGCTGCTCGTGGGCGGGGTGTTCTGGTTCGGCAGCGCGCTCGCGTCCGAGGAGAAGGGCACGGCGGTGCAGATCATGCTGGCGGTGCTGGGAATCCTCGCCGGCGTGGTCGTGCTGCGGTACCCGGTGCAGTCGGCCGTGGCTTTCCCGCTGGTGCTGGGGTTGTTCTGGACGGTGAACGGGGTGCTGGAGACCTTCCACGCGGTGACCAGGACGCACGTGACCTCGCGGGGGTGGGCGATGGCGGCCGGGCTGCTCGGCATCGTCGCCGGCGTGGTGTTGCTGGCGTACCCGGGCTTGGGCCTGGTGACGCTGACGTACCTGCTCGGCATCTGGCTGATCGTCTACGGCGGGATCACCGCGGCCCGCGCGGTGGCGTCGCGCCCGGAACCCGCCGGGAGCACCGTGCCGCCCCCGGCGGGCGCCGCGCACGCGTGATCCCGGCCCGATCGGGTTCGCGGCTCGCGGTGGCGCGGCGGAGCTCCCCGGCCTCGGCCGACGCCCGCGAGCCCGGACCCGATCCCTCCGCGGGCAGCGGTCGGACCGGTGATCGCGCTCGGCCGATCGGGTAGCGTGGAAAGGGAGGAACCGGTCAGGTGGGGGCGTGTTGCCAGCGGGAACAGCGGAGCAGCGCACGCGTTCGAGGCCGGACGGGCTCCTCGGGCAGCTCCTGCGGTTCGGCCTCGTGGGCGTGGTCAGCGCCACCGCGGACTACGGAAGCCTGCTGGTCATGGTCACCTTCGGGGTGTGGCAGGAACCGGCCCGCGCGCTGAGCTTCGTGCTCGGCAGCACCACCGCCTACCTGCTCAACCGCCGCTGGACCTTCGTCTCCCGCCGGGACGCGAAGGAGGCGGTCGCGGTGGCCGCCGTGTACGCCGCGACCTTCGTGCTCATCCTGACGATCTATTCGCTGGTCCGGCACTCGCTGCCGACGTCGCCGTGGCAGGTCACGATCGCCTGGGTGGTGTCGCAGGGCATCGGCACCTCGTTCAACTTCCTCACCCAGCGCCTGCTCATCTTCCGCCGCTGAGCGCTCGGCTCCGGCCCGCAACGGCCGCCGATTCGGTCATGATTGTCGAATGATCGACGCGACGCGCACCCTGGCCCTGATCGGATCGGCGGCGGGCGGAGTGGAGCACATCCGCACCGGGTTGATCGAACCGGCGATGGCTCGCGGCTGGCGGGTCGCGGTCACGCTCACCCCGACCGCCGGGGCATGGCTGGCGGCCTCGGGCGAGGTCGACCGGATCACCCAGGTCACCGGACTGCCCTGCCGGATCGAGCCGCGGATGCCCTCCGAACCGAGCCCGCACCCGCCGATCGACTGCTTCCTGGTGTGCCCGGCGACGGCCAACACCGTCAGCAAGCTGGCGCTCGGCCTGGGCGACAGCCAGGCGATGACGACCGTGGTCGAAGCGATCGGGGCGGGCACCGCACCGGTCGTCGTCTTCCCCACCGTCAACGCCGCGCACCACCGCCACCCGGCGTGGAAGTCGCACACCTCGACCTTGCAGGACGCGGGCGTGCACCTGCTCACCGGCGACGACCTGTGGCAACCGCACGAACCGCGCAGCGGCCTGGAGCAGAAGATCCCCTGGAACCTGATCCTCGCCAACCTCGACACCCACGTCCGCCCCCGCGGGTGAACGCGCGTCCCCTTGGCGCGCAACGGTTTCCACGATTCCTGGAGGGTGCCGTTCGGTGCGGCAGGCCTCAGGCCGGGCCGAGCAGGTCCCACCGGTTCCCGGCGACGTCCGAGAACACCGCGACCCGCCCGTACGGTTCCGCGCGCGGTGCGCTCGCGAACTCCACTCCCGCGGCGACCAGGCGTTCGTAGGTGGCGTCGAAGTCGTCGACCCGCAAGAAGAAGCCCACCCGGCCCGCGACCTGATCGCCGACCACGGCGTCCTGGCGCGCGCCGTCGGCCCGCGCGAGCAGGATTCCGGTTCCGCCGCCGGGCGGTCGCACCACGACCCGCCGCTTCGGCCTGCCGTCGTTCGTGCGCGACGGCGAGTCCTCGACCAGCTCGAAACCCACGGTGCGCACGAAGAACTCGATGGCGCGGTCGTAGTCGTCCACGACGATCGTCACCAGGTCTACTCGCACCTCGTGATCGTAGGGCTCCTCGCCGAACCGCGGACGCCGCAATTTCACCGTGGAACGACGAAGGCCCAGGTGGAGCGGATCAACGCTCTGACCTGGGCCTTCGTGTGTTGAGCGGATGACGGGAATCGAACCCGCGTATTCAGCTTGGGAAGCTGATGTTCTACCATTGAACTACATCCGCAGTGCCGTTTCCGGCGCCGCCAACTCTAACATGGCGGGCGACGAAGATCGCTGAGGGTGCGGCGGATACGCTGTGCGCGTGCTGCTGAGTGACCGGGACCTGCGCAAAGAGCTGGACGAGGGCCGACTCGAACTCGATCCGTTCGACGTCGCCATGATCCAGCCGTCCAGCATCGACGTGCGGCTGGACCGGTTCTTCCGGGTCTTCGACAACTCGAAGTACACCCACATCGATCCTTCGCAGCAGCAGGACGAACTCACCTCGCCGGTCGAGGTGACCGGTGACGATCCGTTCGTGCTGCACCCGGGCGAATTCGTCCTCGGGTCGACCTACGAGTCGGTGCGGTTGCCGGACGATCTGGCCGGGCGGCTGGAGGGCAAGTCCTCGCTGGGGCGGCTCGGGCTGCTCACGCACTCCACCGCCGGGTTCATCGATCCCGGCTTCTTCGGGCACATCACGCTCGAACTGTCCAATGTGGCCAATCTGCCGATCACGCTGTGGCCGGGGATGAAGATCGGGCAGCTCTGCCTGTTCCGGTTGTCGAGCCCCGCCGAGCACCCGTACGGCACGACGCACGCGGGTTCCCGGTACCAGGGCCAGCGCGGGCCGACGCCGTCGCGCGCCCACCTCAACTTCCAGCGCGTCGAGACCCGGCGCGACTGATCTCGGCGAGCTCTCATTTCGGCAACACCCGCGCGAGGGCGTTCGGGGTGGCGGGCCCGCTCCTCCGGTCGGATCGATCGGATCGGCCGTTCGCGCATGCCCGTCCGGTGCAGGAGCCGCTGCGCCGACCGGCTGAAGATTCCTCGCCCGATCGGTCTCAGGTCTGAATATCGGCGCTGGTGAGCCCGTTGGGTGCACACGTTGCGCACGCACCTAACTACCACGTGAACGATTCAGTCGCCACGGTGAGCATGCTCACCCTGAATCGTGGAAGAAAAGTGGTGGTTCAGACCCTAAAGTCCCCAGAGCCCGGCGCTCTCCCCAGGTGTGCAAGGTGGCTCACCGGCGAGCGGGCACAGGAGAACTCGATGTCGACTACGCAGTCGCGCGCCGACGGTGCCACGACCGGGCACTTGGGGCACGTTGTGATGATCGCGAGCGCGGCGGCGCTCGGCGGCTTCCTCTTCGGCTACGACACGTCCGTGATCAACGGCGGTGTCGATGCCATTCAGGCCCACTTCAACGTCGGGTCGGCCCTGACCGGGCTCGTCGTCTCGTCGGCCCTGCTGGGGTCCGCGGTCGGCGCGGCCATCGCCGGTGGGCTGGCCGACCGGATCGGCCGGATCAAGGTCATGCAGATCGCGGCGGTGCTGTTCGTCATCAGCGCCATCGCCTCCGCCGTCCCGTTCGCGATCTGGGACCTGGCGATCTGGCGGATCGTCGGTGGCATCGCCATCGGCATCGCCTCGGTGATCGCCCCCGCCTACATCGCCGAGGTCGCGCCCGCGGCCTATCGAGGCAGGCTGACTTCGCTGCAGCAGCTCGCGATCGTGCTGGGCATCGCGTTGTCCCAGCTGGTCAACTACGGCCTGGCCGCCGCCGCGGGCGGTAGCGCCTCGAACCTGCTCGGGCCGCTGCAGGCCTGGCAGTGGATGCTCGGCGTGGCCGCGGTGCCCGCCGTGGTCTACCTGGTCGTGTCGTCGCTGATCCCGGAGTCCCCGCGCTACCTCGTGGCCGCCGGCCAGGTCGACAAGGCCCGCTCGGTGCTCGCGAAGATCGAGGCCGGCGACCCCGACTCGAAGATCGACGAGATCCGCGCGGCGCTCGGCGAGCGCAAGCCGAAGCTCTCCGACCTGCGGGGCAAGTTCGGCGTGCTGCCGATCGTGTGGGTCGGCATGGCGATCGCCGCGCTGCAGCAGTTCGTCGGCATCAACGTGATCTTCTACTACTCGTCGTCGCTGTGGCAGTCCGTCGGCATCCAGGAGAGCGACTCCCTGCTGCTGAGCCTGTTCACCTCGATCGTGAACATCGTCGGTACGTTCATCGCGATCGCGCTGGTCGACAAGATCGGCCGCAAGCCGCTGCTGGTCATCGGTTCCATCGGCATGGCGGTGTCGCTCGCGGTCACCGGCTGGGCGTTCAGCTTCGCGCAGGTCGTCGGTGAGGACGCGGTGCTGCCCCCGGGCTGGGGCGTCGTCGCGCTGATCTCCGCGAGCGCGTTCGTGCTGTTCTTCGCCTCGTCCTGGGGCGTGGTGATGTGGGTGCTGCTCGGCGAGATGTTCCCGCCGCGCATCCGCGCCGCCGCGCTGGCCGTGGGCACCATGACGAACTGGGTGGCGAACTGGCTGGTCACGGTGAGCTTCCCGAGCATGCGGGACTGGAACCTGCCCGCGACGTACTTCATGTACGCGCTGTTCGCGGTGATCTCGCTGGTGTTCGTGCTGCGCTACCTCAAGGAGACCAACGGTCGTTCCCTGGAGGAAATGGGCAGCTGACCGCTCCTCCCCTCGAAGGCGCCCCGGGCTGTTCGCCCGGGGCGCCTTCGCACGTCCGCACCCGCCCGTCCGCGTAGTGTGTACCGTACAAAGTACGTAACTGGGTGCGGGAGAGGTGCGCGGTGGAGTCGTTCCGGATCGAGGTCCCCCAGCAGCAGTTGGACGACCTGGCGCAACGGCTGGCGCGCACGCGCTGGCCGGACGAGGTCGCGGACAGCGGCTGGGAGCACGGACCGCCCGTCGAGTACCTGCACGGCCTGGTCGAGCACTGGCGGCACCGCTACGACTGGCGGGAGCAGGAGGCGCGGCTCAACGAGCATCCGCAGTTCACCAGCGAGATCGACGGCCAGCGGGTGCACTTCCTGCACGTCCGCTCGCCCGAACCGGACGCGCTGCCGCTGCTGCTCACGCACGGCTGGCCGAGTTCGATCGCCGAATACCTCGACGTGATCGGCCCGCTGACCGACCCGCGTGGGCACGGAGCCGCAGGCGCTCAGGCGTTCCACCTGGTCATCCCGTCGCCGCCGGGCTACGGATTCTCCGGCCCCACGGCGGAATCCGGCTGGGGCTCCGAGCGGATCGCGCGCGCGTGGATCGAGCTGATGAGCCGCCTCGGCTACGAGCGCTACGGCGTGCAGGGCGGCGACTGGGGCACCTGGATCTCCCGCGAAGTCGCGCTCCGCGCCCCGGAACGAGTCGTGGGCGTGCACACCAACGGGCTGATCACGTTCCCCACCGGCGCTCCCGGCGAAATGGAGGAGCTCACGGAGGTGGACCACGCGCGGATGGCGTCGTGGGAGCGCTACATGAACGAGCTCTACGGCTACAAGCTCATCCAGTCCACCAAGCCGCGGTCGCTGGCGTTCGCGCTGGCGGACTCCCCGGTCGGGCAGCTGGCGTGGATCGTCGGTGCGCTGCGGGAGTGGACGGACTGCGTCGAGTCGCCGGACGAGGCGCTCGGCGTCGACCGGATCCTGACCACGGTGATGCTGTACTGGCTGACCGGCACGGCGCACTCCTCGGCGCGGTCCTTCGTGGAGACTCCCGACACCGCCGAGCACGCCGAAGCCGAAGGTGCGCTGGCCGGGCTGGAAATCGGCCGGGTCCCGCACGGCGTCGCGGTGTTCCCGAAGGACGTGCTCGCCCCCGTGCGCCCGTTCGCGGAACGCCTCAACAACATCGTCCGCTGGACCGAGCACGACCGCGGCGGCACCTTCCCCGCCACCGAAGTCCCGGACCTGTTCACGGCCGACGTCCGCGAGTTCTTCGCCTCCCTGCCCCGCTGACCGCACGGGGTTCCGGTTTTCGAGTGAACGGCCCGTTCGTCCAACGTGATTGGGCGAACGGTCCGTTCACCCGAACCGCTCTCCACGGTCCGCCGCCGCAACGGTGCCGGTCGGGTCGAGTGAACGGCCCGTTCGTCCAATGAGATTGGGCGAACGGTCCGTTCACCCGCCAACGCGGGGTGGACTCAGGGGTAGACGAGGGCGAGGTCGTAGAGGGGGCCGAAGCGCTGGGCGGCTCGGCTCGCGGAGGCGAAGGTGGCGACCTGGCTCCTGCCGCTGGCTCGCCAGTAGACGACCGCGTGGCCCTCCGGCAGTTCCATGCCCCAGAGGCGGATCTGCTCGGGGTCGGGCTCGTCGGTGTCGGGGTCGATTTCGGCCAGGCCGAACAACTTCGCGCGTTCCATGCTGGTGTTCCTCCCGATCTGCGGACAGCTCGAAGTTCACTGTCCACACGGGACTCACGTGGCTCCGCTGCGCAGGTGGGGATCACCGGAATCGGGAATCCCGCTACCGGATTCCCGCTGCGATCATGGTGGCGGCATCGAACCCAGTCCGGGAGGTCCGGTGGCCCGCACCAGTCCCACGTTCCGCAGGCGCCGGCTCGCGCGCACCATCAAGCGGCTGCGCGAACAGGCCGGGATGACCCAGGACCGGGCCGCGAGCGAGCTGGACATGTCGAAGAGCGCGTTGAGCCGCAAGGAAACCGGCGAAACCGCGGCCACCGTGCACGAGGCCCGCTCGATGATGGACCTCTACGACAGCTACGACCCCGACGTCCTCGACCTCGCCCGCGCAGCAAAGCAGAAAGGCTGGTGGCGGGCGTACGGAGTGGAGGATCGTGGCTATGTCGACTTGGAGACCGAAGCCTCCTGGGTCCGCGAACTCTCCCTGATGTACATCCCGGGCCTGCTCCAAACCGAGGACTACATGCGAGCGATCTTCGCGGCCGACCGGCTACGTCGGTCTCAGCGCGAGCTCGATGACCAGGTAGCGGTCCGGTCGATTCGGCAGCAGCAGCTCTTCGACTCTGAGCAGCCGCTCCGGTTGACCGCCGTAGTTGATGAGGTGGCACTCCGCAGACCCATGGTCGAGCCGAATGTGATGCGCTCACAGCTGACGCACGTGCTTGAGGTGATCAGCTTGGACACGATCGATCTTCGCGTGCTCGCTGCCTCTGCCGGACCGCACATCGGGCTCGACGGTGCGTTCACGTTGTTGGAATTCCCTGACCCGGCCGACGACGAGATGCTGTACATCGCCCATCCTGCGGGCTCGATTCACGTTGAGAAGAACAGTGAAGTGCGCCGAGCCAGGCTGGTGTTCGAGCAGCTGAGAGCCGACGCGTTGACAGCTGGCGCCACGGTCGAGTTGATTGGACGGATTGCCCGTGAGCTGTGATTGCTGAACCTGAGCGAGGAGCAATGTACTCGGTTGATCTATCGGCCGTGACCTGGAAGAAGGCTAGCCGTAGTGGCGGCGGGAACAACGGCAATTGCATCGAGGTAGCCCGCGGCCTGGCAACTTGGCGGAAGAGCAGCCGCAGCGGCGGCGGGTTTGGAAACAACTGCGTCGAAGTCGCGTTCGCCGGACCTGCGGTTGCGGTGCGGGACTCGAAGGAACCGGATGGCCCCGCGCTCGCCTTCACCACCGAAGCGTGGCGCTCGTTCCTCCAGCGGTTACCGCGCTGACCTCACGGCATCACTCCTCCAGCAGTTCGGCGGTGTCGAAGGAGATCGGGAACGGGATCTCGGTTTCGAACCGCGCCCCGGCCGACGCTTCGACGTGGACCTGGTACCCCGTGTCGTTCAGGCGAAGCAGCGAGACCTGGGCATGCGGTTGCGCGTAGGAGATTTCGGCGCGCATGAAGAACTCGACGCCCGCTTCCGCGCAGCGCGCGGGCTTGTCGATCCGGTCGGCCCGGCGGGTCGAGGGCGGTCCGCACTCGCCGACCGACAGCACCTGATGCGCGGGAATCCAGACTTGATCTCCCGCCGGTTCGCGGAGCACCGCGAAGTCCGGCTGCATCCAGCTGTCGGGTGCGAGCCGGATGTTCAGCGTGGTGTAAGCGCCTCCGCCCCGATCACGAGCAGGTGGGCGCAGACGTGCGACGATCGTGCAGGCCGGGTGGGAGTTCGCGGCGCCCAAGTGCGGACTCACGAGCAGCTTGCCGTTCAGGCACTCGTACTTGACCGGCGGCATCCCGTGGATCGGCAGGTACCGGTCGGCGAGCTCCGGGGTCCACCCGCCGTACAGGTCGATCAGCGGGTCGAATTCCGCGCGTTCACGAGGCCGCGCGGCATCCATGGTCATCGTTCCTTTGCTTCCGGAGCGGGTCATGTCTCCACGCTGCCGACCCGGACACCTCGTTCGCAAGTGTTTTCGAATCAAGCACCCGAACGCGTGGTCTGTGCTGGTTACGGCTCGTGCTCGGCGGTTCGGAAGTGACCCCGTTCTCGCGATTTGGGCCACCGGGTCGGGTGGCAATGGCCGCTGGGGCGCGCTGAGTCGACCTTCACCCCGTAGGACTGATCCCGGCGATCGACACAGCGCGACGCCGAACCGACTGGACGACGGAGAGGTACTCATGCAGCTCTCGAAGTTCGCGAAGACCGCAGCCACCGCCGGGATCATGCTCGGCCTGAGCGCCCTCGCCGCCCCCGCGGCGCTCGCCGACGGATACGTCACGAACAACCAGGACGGCACCAACGTCGGCGTGCACCAGAGCGGCGTCAACGGCAACGGCGTGGGCAACGGCAACAGCAAGGCCGGTCACCACAAGGGCATGCCGGTGAGCGACTTCGTCGCCGGGAAGATCGCCGGCTGACCCAGGTCACCGCGCGGGACCGACCGCCGAGTCCCGCCACCTCACCGGGGCTCGGTGGTTGAACAAGAAGAAGGGGCAGGCCCATCGCGGGCCTGCCCCTTCTTCGCGTTCTGGCGAGCTTGTTGCGATTATTTCGATTGTTGCGGATACTTCGAATGTCCGACCAGGTCGTCGTCCAGGAGGAAATCGACATGGCTCCGCTCGCGCTCGACCCGATCCAGCCCGACGGCGCCGACGCGGCGGCCGCGGACGAAGCGCTGCAACGGATCAAGGGCTACCTCGGTAGACATCGCGACCAGCGTCGAATCCCGCTCGTCGTGGACGACGACGGTGGCGAGGCGCTGATCGTGCCCCGCGGCGCGGTCGAGCTCCTCGCTCGCGTGCTGGCCCACATGGCCGCCGGGACCGGCGTCTCCGTCGTGCCTTCCCACGCCGAGCTCACGACGCAGCAGGCGGCGGACATGCTCAACGTCTCGCGTCCCTTCCTCGTCGGACTGCTGGAGGCGGGGGAGATCGAACACCGGAAGGTCGGGACGCATCGCCGGGTCCGCGCCGAATCGGTGTTGGCCTACTTGCGCCGGGATGATCAGAACCGGCGTTCGGCCGCCGACGAGCTGACCGAGCTCACCCAGGAGATGGGACTCGACTGACAGTGGCGTTCATCGTCGTCTACGACGCCAACGTGCTGTACCCGAGCGGACTGCGCGACCTGCTGATCAGGCTGGCTCAGGCAGGATTGGTGCAGGCCAAGTGGACCGATCAGATCTTGGACGAGACGTTCCGCAACCTGCGGCGCAATCGTCCGGAACTCGATTCGCGCAAGCTCGAGCGCACGCGCGAGCTGATGCTCCGAGCCGTCCGGGACTGCCTGGTCACAGGTCACGAGCCGTTGATCGAAGCGGTTTCCCTGCCCGACCCCGACGACCGGCACGTACTGGCCGCGGCGATCAAAGCGCGCGCAAGTGATCGTGACCCGGAACTTGAAGGACTTCCCCCGCAGCGCACTGGCGAACTGGAACATCGAGGCGAAGCACCCCGACGCGTTCGTGCTCGACCAGGTGCACCTCGACCACGCTGCGGTCTACGCGGCGCTCCAACGGATGGCCGACTCGTGCACCCATCCACCTCGGACCGTGGGCGATGTGCTCGGGAGGTTGGGCGGCGACGGACTGGTCGAGTCCGTGGCCGCGTTGCAGGCGATGTGAAGTCGATCGGTGGTTGAACAAGAAGAAGGGGCAGGCCCGTCGCGGGCCTGCCCCTTCTTCGCGTGAGTGCGTCAGCTCTCGGGCTTGTCCTGGTCCGGGAGCGGGGTGCCGGTCGGTTCGGCGTCGGTGCCGACGTCGGCCTTGCCGTTCGCCTCGGCCTCGCCGCCGGTCTCGGGCTTGCCGTCGGTGGCGGGTTCGGCGACCGGGGCGGATGCGCCGTCGCCGCCGCGCTTCACCGACGACAGCAGCAGCTGCGCCACGTCGAGGACCTCGACGTCCTCCGACGCCGTGCCTTCGTTCTGGCGGGCGGTGAGGCCGTCGTTGAGCATCACGCGGCAGAACGGGCAACCCGTCGCGATCTTCTGGGGCGCGGTGCCCAGCGCCT
>NZ_JBSFWJ010000089.1:0-18955 GCF_053592695.1 Saccharopolyspora sp. NPDC002578
TACACGGCGAAATCGCTGTCCTCGCGTGGAAGCCGCTGAGAACCCGCCGGTGGCTCCGCCACGAGGGAAAAAGCTGTCCTCGCGAGGAAGCAGCTGAGAACCCGCCGGTGGTCGGCTTGCTCTGGCTGGTCACTGCTCAGCGGCTTCGCCGCTGACAAGAAATTGCGGCTAGGCCACCGGATTCGACGGGCCGGGGTGGGTTCACCCCGGCCCGTCGGCGTGCGCGGGGCGCATCGTTGCGGGAATGGGATGTTCGTCCGGTTCGGTCCTGGCCCGGTGAACGGGATGGGCGGGCGTGGTGCCGTTGCCGAGCCGCCTGCGCCGGATGGGCGTACCCGGCGGTACGCGGCGATCGTTTCCGAGTCGGTTTGTTTCCGTGTGTGTTTCTGTGGTCACCCTCCGAATGCGGACCGGAGCTGTCAGCGCTGAACCTGGTCATATTGCTAGTCACGCACCCTTGACGGTGACTGCAACCACAAGATAAACAAACGCGGTCAGATGAAAGCGGACCGATTCGGGCATCGGAATCGGGGTCGAGACCGGAGGCCGCCTGGGTGTACGCGCGTGAACGCCAGCAGCTCATCGTCGAGCGTGCGAGGCAGGAGGGCCGCGTCGACGTGACCGGGCTCGCGGGGGAACTTCAAGTGACCCCGGAGACGATCAGACGGGACCTGACCGTGCTCGAGGAGCACGGACTCCTGCACCGCGTGCACGGGGGTGCGATTCCGGTGGAGCGGTGGAGCTTCGATCCGCAGCTCTCCGCCCGGGAGAACGTGATGGTCGCCGAGAAGACCCGCATCGCGCGGGCCGCGCTCGGTGAACTGCCCGCCGAGGGCGCCATCCTCATCGAGTCCGGCACCACATGTGCCCGGTTCGCCGAACTGCTGCCTGCCGACCGTCCGCTGACCGTGATCACCGACAGCTTGAGCATCGCCGTCTCGTTGGCGGCCAGGCCCAACCTGTCCGTGCTCACCCCCGGTGGACGGGTGCGCGTGACCACCAACGGCGGTGTCGGATCCTGGGCCGCGCAGCGATGGCGCGAGGTCTTCGCCGATGTCGCATTTCTGGGCACCGATGGGGTTTCCCTGCATCGGGGCCTGACCACTCCGGATCAGAACTCAGCGGAGATCAAAACACTGATGTTGCGCGGGGCGCGACGACGGGTCCTGCTCGCGGACCACAGCAAGATCGGTCCGGTGTCGCTGCACCGGTACGGCGAACTCTCCGAGATCGACGTGCTGGTCACCGACACCGGGCTGGACCAGGGCATCGCCGAGGACATCGAGGCGATCGGCCCGCAGGTGGTGCGAGCGTGAGCAACGGCAGAAAGGGATGCCGATGAATTTCGGCAGGAAATGGTGGTCGCTGGTCGCCATGATGGCGGCGGTGCTGCTCACCGCGAGTTGCGCGGGAGCGGGGGCGATCGGTTCCGGCGATGGGCGCCGGGTGTTGCGGGTGGCTGTGGTGTCGAACCCGCAGATGGAGGACATGCAGGAACTCGTCGGGGAGTTCGAGCAGCAGCATCCCGACGTGCGGGTGCGGTTCATCTCGCTGCCGGAGAACCAGGCGCGGGACAAGATCACCCAGTCGGTGGCCACGGGTAGCGGCCAGTTCGACGTGGTGATGGTCAGCAACTACGAGACCCCGATCTGGGCGGCCAACGGCTGGCTGCACGACCTGGACTCGCGGATGACCGCGACTCCGGGCTACGACAAGGACGACTTCATCCCGTCCATCCGGGAATCGCTGTCCTACCAGGGGCGGATGCACGCTGCCCCGTTCTACGGCGAGACGGCGCTGCTGAACTACCGCAAGGACCTGTTCCAGCAGGCCGGGCTGACCATGCCGGAGAACCCCACGTGGCAGCAGGTCGCCGACATGGCGGCCGAGCTCGACGACGACGCGAGCGGGCGGGCGGGCATCTGCCTGCGCGGGCTGCCCGGCTGGGGCGAGGTGATGGCCCCGCTCAACACGATGATCAACTCGTTCGGCGGCCGTTGGTTCGACCCGCAGTGGAACGCGCAGCTCGACTCCCCCGAGGTGCGGGAGGCGGCGAACTTCTACGTGAACCTGGTGCGCGACTACGGCGAGCCGGGCGCGTCCAGCAGCGGCTTCAGCGAATGCCTCACCGAGTTCGGCCAGGGCAATGCCGCGATGATGTTCGACTCGACGTCGTCGGCGGGCACCTTGGAGGACCCGAAGGAGAGCAACGTCTCCGGCAAGGTCGGCTACGCGAACGCGCCGACCGGCCCCGGTGGAAAGCCGGCCAGCTGGCTCTACACCTGGGCGCTCGCGGTCCCGAAGACCACCGAGATGCCCGACGAGGCCTGGGACTTCATCGCCTGGTCCACGTCGAAGGACTACCTGCGGACCGTCGGTGAGAACCTCGGCTGGCAGAACCTGCCGCCCGGCAGCCGCCAGTCCACCTACGAGATGCCGGAGTACAAGAAGGCCGCCGCGGCCTTCGGCCAGCAGACCCTGCACGGCATCGGCCGCGTTGACCAGACCAAGCCGAGTTCCCAGCCCACGCCCTACGAGGGGTTGCAGTTCGTGCGCATCCCCGAGTTCGTCGACCTCGGCACCCGGGTGAGCCAGCAGATGTCCGCTGCCATCTCCGGGGCCAAGACCGTGGACGAAGCGTTGGAGCAGGCGCAGCAGTACGCCGAGACAGTGGGGGAGAACTACCGGCCATGACCACTGCTGAGATGACCGCGGCGAAGGGCGCCAGCCTCAGCCGCAAGGAGAAGTGGTCCCGCCGGGGGCCGTTGCTGCCCGCGTTGATCTTCACGATCATCATCACGCAGGCACCGTTCCTCGCGACGATCTTCTACTCGTTGCACTCGTGGAACCTGCTCAACCCCGGTTCGTGGGGCTTCACCGGGCTGTCCAACTACGCCGACGTCTTCACCGACAGCGAGTTCTACACGGCCGCGCTGAACACGGTGATCGTCACCGTCGGGTGCGTGCTGGTGGCGCTGGTGCTGGGCCTGGGCCTGGCGCTGCTGCTGGACCGGCCGTTCTTCGGGCGCGGCGTGGTGCGCACCATGCTCATCACCCCGTTCCTGATCATGCCGGTCGCCTCCGCGCTGCTGTGGAAGACCAGCATGCTCGACCCGACCTACGGCCTGGTGGACGCCGTGCTCGGCCCGATCGGGCTCGGCGGCATCGACTGGGTCGGCGAGTACCCGATGGCCTCGGTGCTGGCCGCGCTGGTCTGGCGCTGGACGCCGTTCATGATGCTGATCATCTTGGCCGGGTTGCAGAGCCAGCCGCGGGACATCCTCGAAGCCGCCAAGATGGACGGCGCGAGCACCTGGCAGACGTTCCGCTTCATGACGCTGCCGTTCCTGCGCCGCTACATCCAGCTCGCGGGGCTGCTGGGATCGATCTACGTCGTGAACACGTTCGACGAGATCTTCATGATGACCCAGGGCGGTCCGGGGATCGCCACCACCAACCTGCCGTTCTACCTGTACCAGCGGGTCTTCCAGGGCTTCGACGTCGGCCAGGCGGCCGCGCTCGGCGTCGTGGTCGTGATCCTGACCATCATCGTGGCCACCTTCGCGTTGCGCGCGATCTTCACCGCCATTTCCGGCAAGGAGGTTTCGGAATGAAGCGCCGCGCGGGAGGGACCGCACTGACGATCATCGCCTGGGCACTCGGGATCCTCTTCGTGTTCCCGGTGTTCTGGATGGTGCTCACTTCGTTCAAGCAGGAAGCCGACGCCTACACCGACACCCCGACGTTCGTGTTCGCGCCGACGCTGGACCAGTACAAGCTGGTCTTCGACAGCGGGCTCGGGCCGTACCTGGCCAACTCGCTGATCGCGACGGTCGTGTCGTGCCTGCTGGTGGTGGCGTTCGCCGTTCCGGCGGCCTACGCGCTGTCCATCCGGCCGGTGAAGGGCACCAAGGACGCGTTGTTCTTCTTCATCTCCACGAAGATGCTGCCGGTCGTCGCGGCGATCGTGCCGATCTTCGTGGCGGCCCAGCAGATCAACCTGCTGGACAACGTGTGGGCCCTGGTGCTGCTCTACACCGGCATGAACCTGCCCATCGCCGTGTGGATGATGCGCTCGTTCTTCCAGGAAGTGCCCGCGGAGGTGCTGGAGGCGGCGAAGATCGACGGCGCCGGGCTGCGCACCGAGCTCACCAAGGTGCTGCTGCCGATGGTGGCTCCCGGCATCGCCGCGACCGCGCTGATCTGCGCGATCTTCGCCTGGAACGAGTTCTTCTTCGCGGTGAACCTGACGGCGATCAACGGGCCGACGGTGCCGGTGTTCCTGGTCGGGTTCATCACCAGCGAGGGCTTGTACTGGGCGCGGTTGTCGGCGGCGGCGACGCTGGCGGTGCTGCCCGTCGTCATCGTCGGCTGGATCGCGCAGCGCCAGCTGGTGCGCGGCCTGTCCATGGGCGCGCTGAAGTGATCGGCCCGGTTCCGGTTCGGCCGGACCCGAGTTGAACGACGCGGCCGCCGGTTCCGGCGACACCGATCGACGCGGCGGTGCTCGCCGCCGGCGGCCGCGACCGGGGCGGGCCGGGTGGACGCAGTGCCACCGGTCCGCCCCGCCGCACCACCGGTTCCCCGGACGTCCCGGGTGATCCGGTCGAGGTGACCGGCTCCGCCACCGAGCAGGAGCCGGGCACCTCACGACGCCGGCAGCGGGGCAGCGGTGGAGCACCCACCGGGCCGCGGTGGCGGCGTGCAATGAGCGGGTGGGCGCGACGCGTCCGCTTGGGGAGAGGCGAGAGGAAAGGATGGCCGGCATGCGTGCGGTCGTCGTCGAAGGTCCCGGTCAGATCACGGTCACCACGGTGCCCGACCCGACTCCGGGGCCCAACGATGTCGTGGTTGCGGTGGACGCCTGCGGGCTCTGCGGCACCGACCTCCACCTGGTGGACGGGGAGATCCCGGTGGTGAACTACCCGATCACCCCGGGCCACGAGCTCGCCGGGCGAGTGGTCGCGGTGGGCGGCGAGGTCACCCGCCTCGCCGAGGGAGACCTCGTGGCGGTCGACCCGTCGCTGCCCTGCGGTGAGTGCCGGTACTGCCGCAAGGGCAAGGGCAACCTGTGCGAGCCGTGGCAGGCGATCGGCATCAGCTCGCCCGGTGGCGCCGCCGAGTACGTGCAGGTGCAGGCCAAGAAGTGCTACCCGCTGCCCGCCGGTACGCCGGCGACCGCGGCGGCGCTGATCGAACCGCTGTCCTGCGCGGTGCACGGGCTGGACAAGGTGCCGCACGACCTCACCGATGACGTGCTGATCTACGGCGCGGGCACGATGGGCCTGCTGCTGGCCCAGCTGCTCAAGCGGGCCGGGGTCAACACGCTGTCGGTGGTGGACCGCAGGCAGGACCGGCTCGACGTGGCCGGTTCGATGGGCGTGAGCGCGGTGGCCACCGACGCGGCGGAGCTGGACCGCGACGGCTGGGACCTCGTCGTGGACGCGACCGGCGTGGTCGCCGCCATCGAGGACGGCCTGGGCCGCGTCCGCAAGGCGGGCACGTTCCTGCAGTTCGGCGTCGCCGACGCGAAGGCGAGCGCGAACTTCTCCCCGTTCAAGGTCTACAACGAGGAGATCACCATCGTCGGTTCGATGGCGGTGCACAACAGCTTCGACCGGGCGCGGGACCTGCTGGTCTCCGGTGCCGTCGACTCGGACGCGCTGATCACCAACACGGCGGGCCTGAACGACTACGCGTCCGCGCTGGAGGAGTTCCGCACCGGCGCCGGCCTCAAGACCCAGGTCCTGCCCTCGGCGTGATCTTCCGCCACCGCCCGGCCCGCCCCCGTCCGGCCGGGCGGCGGCGGACCCTCCGCCGCGGGTGAGTTCGCGGAGTCAGCTCTTGGTCGAACCCCTGGGCGCCGGGCCGATCCCGTCGAACTCGGCGGGGTCGGCCGCGCCGCGGCGGAGGCGGTTCAGGCCCAGCGGGTCGAACCGCACCAGCGACAACCCGGCGAGCACCGCGGCTCCGATGCCCACGGCCACGAACGGCCAGTTGTACATCGCCTGCTCCCCGTCCGGGTAGTAGGCGAGCACCAGCGCCACCGAGGACCCCACCACGTAGGACAGCGCGCGCGGCGTCCACCGCAGCGCGCAGCCCAGCGCCAAGCCCCACGTCAGGTACCAGGGCAGCACCACGGGGGACAGCAGCGCGGCGGCCAGCAGGGCGATCGCGGCGCGGCGCACGGCGGTCGTCCCGCCGTCCTGGGCCTGCCACCACTGCCAGATCAGCACCCCGGCCAAGGCCAGTGAGCCGAGCGTGCGGCCCACGTCGACGAACGGACCGCGATCCACCTCGACGAACAGCGACACGAGGCTGTGCACGGCCTGTCCCACGCCGGTCGGGGCGGACAGGTAGTTCACGATCATGCCGGGCGCCGACAGCGCGGGCAGCCAGCCGAAGCCGACCTTGGCCAGCGCCATGGTCGCCGCGAACACCGGGACGAAGATCGCCACCGAGGCGGCGCCCGCGCGCAGCAGGCGCTCCCAGCGGCCGCCCGGCAGCCGCGCCGCCCAGATCCACACCAGGAACGGCAACGCCACTCCGGCGGTCGCCTTGATGGTCATCGCGAGCGTCACCAGCGCGATGCCGCCCGCGTGCTTGCCGCGCAGCATCAGCAGGGTGCCGAGCGCCAGCAGCCCGATCATGAGCATGTCGTTGTGCGGACCGCCGACGAGGTGCACGACCGTCATGGGGCTGGCCGCGACGAGCCACAGCGCCACCGGCAACCGGCCCCCGAGTTCCCGCACCAGGCCGGGCAATGCGAAGATCAACATGACCAGACCGCAGAGCAGCACCAGGCGCATCACGATGACACTGGAGATCATGCCGTCGCCGGCGATCAGGATGACGCCCTTGGCGATGCCCATGAACAACGGGCCGTACGGCGCGGGTGTGGTCTGCCACGTCGGGTGCACGTTGTCCGGGATCGGACCGGTCAGCGTCGAGGGACCGACGGAGTAGGGGTCGATCCCGTGCAGCGCGAGCAGCCCCTGGCCCAGGTAGCTGTAGACGTCTCTGGTGAACAGCGGTGGAGTGATCAGCATCGGCAGGATCCACGCGGCGGTGGCCGCGAGCACGCCGCGCGCGTCCACCAGCTGCGCCAGGACACCGCGGCCCAGCCGCACCCACGCCCAGACCAGCACGCCGAAACCGGTGTAGAGCACGGCCAGCGCGAGGTCCCGGCCGTGGCCGTAGCGCATCGCCGAGAGCGGACCGGAACCGAGGATCGGATCGTGCACCAGGACTCCGGCGCCTCCGAACGAGCCGGCCAGCAGCAGCAGCGAACCGATCGTCCCCAGTGCGATGGTCCGCAGCGGTAATCGGCGGCGGTGCGGAGTGCTCTGATCGCGTCCTGCGGAGTCAGGATTCGGGATGGCGGCATCGGCACCGCGTCGGGCCCGATGGGCCTCGGCCGGGGCGTCCGGTCGGCTGGGTGGACTCGGGGGCATCGTGCGCACCATGTTTCCACACGGCGATCAGCCACCGGTCGAGACCACTCCCGGTTGACCACTTCGTGATCAACCGGGAGCCGGTTAACGTGTGATCAACTTCCGGTCACAGTGCCGTGACGCCCACCGTCGAGCCCGGTTCGACCTTGCTGCCCGGCAGCGGCAGCTGACCGATGATCATGGCGTCCGGCCGCTGGAAGAACGAGTGCACCTCGAGCCCCAAGCCCAGCGCCGCGAGCTCCTGCTGGGCTTGGTCGGTGCCCTTGCCGTTGAGGTCCGGCACCGTCACGGCGTTCGACAGCACCACGCCCACCCGGGGCTTGCCGGACAGCTCCACCACCGTGTTCGCCGCCGGATCGGTGGTGATCACGTGATCGGCCTCGACGTTCGAGTCGAACTGCCGCCCCGACTCGTACGGCTCGAACCCGGCGGCGCTGAGCGCGGCGAACGCCTCGTCCTTGCTCGCCCCCGTCACGTCCGGCACCGGCACCGGCGGCGGCCCCTTGCTCACGATCAGGCGCACCTGCGAGCTGATCGCCAGTTCGGTGCCCGGCCCCGGATCGACGCTGATCACCGCGCCCTCGGGGATGGAGGAGTCGTACTGGTCGGCGGAGGTGTCGCGTTCGGGTTGCAGCGACGCGGCGCGCAGCGCCTGCTGCGCGTCGTCGACGCTGGTGCCCGCCGCGATGTCGGGGACCTTCGGCCTGCCCGAGGACACCACGAGCTCCACCGACTGCCCGCTGAGGATCCGCGAGCCCTGCTTCGGCGAGGAGCTGATCACGGTGCCTGCGGGCACGTCGTCGTCGAGCTGCCGGGTGATCTCCGGGGTGAGGTCCGCGCCGCGCAGCACCTGCGAGGCCACTTCCTCGGTCTCCCCGGTCACCCGCGGCACCTGGATGTAGCGACCGCTGCCCATCCACCAGGCGGTCCCGCCGAGCAGGCCCGCGATCACCAGGATCGCCAGCGTCCACAGGGCGAACCGGCGGCCGCCGCGCTTGCGCTCCTGCTCGTGCAGCTCGGCGGGCGACGGGCGGACCGCCGCGATCTCGTGCGTGGTCTCCTCGTCGGCCGCCGGGCGCGGCATCGCGCGGGTGCCCTGCGGGCCGCCGTGGTCGTAGGGGGCGGTCGCCTCCGGCACGGAGGCCTCGGTGATGGGGGCGATCCGCTCGGTCGGCGGCCCGCCCGCGTCCGTGGAGACCATCTCCGTGCGCTGCTCCGAGACGGGCACCGGAACCGGCACCGGGCGCAGGCCCAGCTCGGTGCTGATGCGCTCCAGCTCGTGCAGGAAGGCCGCGGCGTCGGCCGGGCGGCCCGCCGGGTCGCGCCGCGTCGCGCGCAGCACCAGGTCGTCGATCGCGGGCGGCAGCTCCGGGGTGACCTCGCTCGGCGGCGGAACGTCGGCGTTCACGTGCTGGTAGGCCACCGACAGCGCGGTGTCCCCGCCGAACGGCGGGCGTCCCGTCAGCAGCTCGTAGAGCACGACCCCGGCGGAGTAGACGTCGGTGCGCGCGTCGGCGTCACCGGTGGTCACCTGCTCCGGGGACAGGTAGGCGACGGTGCCGAGGATGACGTTGCCGGTGGTGCTGCCCGCCGTCGCGGTCGCGCGCACCAGCCCGAAGTCGGCGACCTGCACCGAGCCGTCCAGTCCGACCAGCACGTTCTCCGGTTTGATGTCCCGGTGCACCATGCCCGCGTGGTGCGCGGCGGCCAGCGCGGACAGCATCGGGCGCAGCACGCTCACCGCCATGGGCAGCGACAGCACGCCCTGTTCCAGCAGCACTTCCCGCAGCGTGCAGCCCTCCACGAGCTGCATCACCAGGTACACGTGGTCCCCGTCGATCTCCCGGTCCACGCCCTGGTCGTACACGGCGACCACCGCGGGGTGGTGCAGCCGGGCGGCGGAGCGGGCCTCCAGCTCGAAGCGCTCCACGAACGACGGGTTCGCCGAGTAGTGCGAATCCATCACCTTCAGCGCGACCGGCCGGTCCAGCCGGGTGTCCAGTCCGCGGTAGACGACGGACATGCCGCCGCGCGCGATCACCGAATCCACCCGGTACCGGCGCTCCAGCATGGCCCCGACGAGCTCCGTACCGCGTCCGGGTCGTGTTTCAGGGGTCATGGTGTGTGTCCGCCAACCGCAGGGATGTCCGCTTGCCTGCGACGATTGTTCCAGGAGTCACCGACCGTACCTCCGCCCGGTGCGCACCGGGACGTCGTCCGGTGGCGGCGCGCGTTCGGCGGGTGCCGCGCGGTATCGATGATGACCCTTCCGGGGCACGCTCCCGGCGCGGGGTTGTGGCATCGTGTCCCAGGTGAGTGCTATCCCCGCTGCCCCGGATGTGCTTGCTCCTGATGTGGAGATGACACCGCTGCCCGACGTCGCCGAGCGTCTGGGACTGGTGGTCACCCGGGTGCACCAAATGATCCGTGACGGACACCTGCTCGCCATGCGCCGGGACGGCATCCTCGTCGTGCCCGCCGCGTTCCTCGGCGAGACCGCGGTCGTGAAGGGGCTGGGTGGCACGATCACCCTGCTCCGGGACAACGGCTACAACGAGGACGAGATCCTGACCTGGTTGTTCACCGCCGACGACACGCTGCCGGGCACGCCGATCGACGCGTTGCGCGGCGACCGCGGACGTGAGGTGAAGCGGAGGGCGCAGGCGATGGGCTTCTAGACCGCGGTCGCGCGGAGGTCGTTTCCCCGCGCCGCCTCCGGGCCTCGGCTGACCCGGAGAGATGAACAACAGCCGACATCCGTTCCACCCCGGTGCCGGGCCGCTTCGCAGCGGCCCGGCACCGTTGTTCTCGCAGGGCAGTGCGCGGCCGGCGGGTCGAGGGCGGGAACGGGATCGCGGCGCGGCACCCGGCGATGTGGGCGTGCGTTCACCGAATGGGTACCGTGATTGAAACGTGATGACACGTTCAGATGTTCTCATGGTGGGCGAACTCGGATCCGCATCGTCGCGCCCGCTCCTGCGTTACGCGTGGCGATGGGGCGCGGCCGGAAAAGGAAGGACTGGGAATCGGTGCGCCCATTCGCCACGGTCTGGAGTGCTTTGGTCCCGGCGGCGACCTCGTACCTGTTGTTGACCGTTGCCGCCGCAGTGTTCGCCGTGATAGTGCGCAGTCGCAGGTTCACCGTCGTTCCCGCGTTGTTCGTGTCCGTCGTCGACGCCGTTCTGCTCTATTCGTTGTTCCTGGTGGGATACCTGGTCGCCGCGCCGCAACCGGCGATGTCCGGTGTCGCGGTGCGGCTGGTGCCGGGCGCCGACCTGGGCGTGGCGTTGCAGGCCGCGCCCGGTGATCTGCTGCCGTGGCTGCAGCTGGCCGGCAACCTGCTGCTGCTCGCGCCGTTCGGGGCGCTGGTGCCGGTGCGCGTGTCCTGGTTCGGCGGCTGGGCCCGCATTTCGCTGGGTGCGCTGGCGGTGACCTGCGGCATCGAGTTCTTGCAGTACACCGTGCTCACCGGCCGGGTGGTCTCGGCCGACGACGTGCTGCTCAACGCCACCGGTGCGGTGCTCGGCGCGTTGGTGACCAGGCCGTGGTGGGGCCGGTTGCCGCAGGCGCTCACCGCGGCCCGGCCGAGCGCTCCGCCGCGGCACGCGTTGCGTCCGCAGTACGCGCGCTCGGGGATCTGACCGGCCGACGGCGGGCTGTTCCGCCGCGACGAATTCAAGGCGAGGGCCGGACGGTCCTCGCCTTGAATGTCGGGTGCCGCCTGCTCGTCGGATTTCCCGGATTTTTCCGCTGGTGAACCCTTTGTGATCGCGCGGTGGCTGGCGGTGCGCCGACATTCGAGTCGTGCCGAAAAGGCGACCGTTTCCGGCGATTCCGGGGAACTCCAGGTTCCGGACGTGTTATGCGAGCGGAATAATCATCCCGTGATGCGCCGGGCCGCGAGTTTCCCGGAGATCAGCACCGGGGGAACTCCCACTCCCGGAGTGGTGCCCGAACCCGCCAGCACCACGTTCTCCGGGCTGCGCAGCAGGTTGCGCGGCCGGAACGGGCCGGTCTGGGCGAAGGTATGCGCGGCGGAGAACGGCGTGCCCGCGGCGTGCCCCTGCGCGGCCCACTCGACGGGCGTGACCGTGCGCTGCACGTCCACCGACGCGGCGAAGCCGTCGAAGCCGCGGGCCTCCAGCGTCGCGAACAGCTCGTCCCGGTAGGCCGGGCCGACCCGGTCCCAGTCGAAGTCCGCGGTGCGCAGGTTCGGGCACGGCGCCAGCACGTAGTGCAGCTCCCTGCCGTCCGGAGCCAGCGCCGGATCGCTCGCCGTCGGGCGGGTGACCAGCAGCGACGGGTCGCTCATCAACCGGCCGCGCCGGATGATCTCGGTGAAGGTGCTCTCCCAGGCCGCGCCGAACGAGATCGTGTGGTGCGCGGTGCCCGGCCAGCTGCGAGTGGTGCCCGCGTGCACCACCACCGCCGACGGCGACCAGCGCAGCCGCCGGGCCCGCCCGCCGAGCAGCCGGTGCACCACCGGCAGGTCCGGCGTGAGCACCACCGCGTCCGCCTCGATCCGATCACCGCCCGCGTGCACGGCCGTGACCCGCCCGCCGCGCTGCTCCAGGCGGTCGACCTCGGCGCCGTAGCGGAACCGCACCCCGGCTGCCGCCGCGGCGTCGGCCATCGCGGTCGGCAGCGCGTGCATGCCCCCGCGCGGGAACCACACGCCGCCGACGGTGTCCATGTACGAGATCACCGCGTACAGCGCCAGCGCCCGCCGCGGATCCAGCCCCGCGTAGAGGGCCTGGAAGGAGAACACCCGGCGCAGCCGCTCGTCCCGCAGGAACCGCCCGATCGCGGGGCCGAGCCGCCCGAAGCCGCCCAGCGCGGCCAGCCTGCCCAGCTCGGGCGTGACCAGGTTCAGCGGCGAGTCGAAGTTGGCGTCGATGAACCGGCCCATCTCGGCCCGGTGCACCTCGGTGAGCCAGCGCCGCAGCCGCCGGTACCCGGCCGCCTCCTCGGCGCCGGCGAACCGGCGGACCTCCTGCTCCATCGCGTCGGCGTCGGTGTGCACGTCCAACGCCGAGCCGTCCGCGAAGTGCGCCCGGTAGGCCGGGTGCAGCGGGATCAGGTCGAGCCGTTCCGCGAGCGAGTCGCCGACCGCGGACAGCGCCTCGTCGACCAGGTCGGGCATGGTCAGCACGGTGGGACCGGTGTCCACGCGGTAGCCGTCGAGCTCCAGCAGCCCGGCCCGGCCACCCGGCAGCGCGTCGCGTTCGACGACGGTGACCTCGCGCCCGGCACCGGCGAGGTGCAGCGCGCAGGAGAGACCGGCCAGGCCCGCGCCGACCACCACGACGTGGCCGGTGCGGCCCGGCACCCGGCGCATCAGCGGGTCCGGTCGGTGACGGCCACCGCGAGCTCCCCGAGCCTGGTCGCCGCCGGTTCGGCGAAGCCTGCCGCTTCCAGCGTCCGGTGCGCGCCGCGGGTGAGCTCGGCGATGCGCTCCTCCACGGCCTGCTGCGCGCCGAGCCGCACCAGCTGCGCTCGGGCCGATTCGATCCGCTCGGCGGAGACGTCGGGGTCGCCGAGCACCGCGCGCAGCTCCGCCACGGCGTGGTCGTCGCCCTGCGCGCGGGCCGCCCGGACCGCTTCCGCGATGAGCAGCGTGCGCTTGCCCTCCCGCAGGTCGTCCCCGGCGGGCTTGCCGGTGACCGCCGGGTCGCCGAACACGCCCAGCAGGTCGTCGCGCAGCTGGAACGCCACCCCGATGTCGTGGCCGAAGCCCTCCAGCGCGGCCAGCGTCCGCTGGTCGGCTCCCGCGATCTCCGCGCCGAGCTGCAGCGGGCGCGCGATCGTGTAGGAGGCGGACTTGAGCTCCGCGACCCGCAGCGCCGCCTCCGGCGTCTCGTCGCCGCGGACCTGGCTGAACACGTCGAGGTACTGCCCGGCGAGCATCTCGGTGCGCATCGCCCGCCACGGCCGCAGCCCGCGGCCCAGCGCGGCCGGTTCGAGGCCGGCGGTGTGCAGCATGTCGTCGGCCCAGGCCAGCGCCAGGTCGCCGAGCAGCACGGCCGCGCTCATGCCGAACTGCGCGGCACCCCCGGCCCAGCGCTCCTCGTAGTGGGTCCGGGCGAACTTGCGGTGCACCGTCGGGTGGCCGCGGCGGGTGTCGGACTCGTCGATCAGGTCGTCGTGCACCAGCGCGCAGGCCTGGATGAGCTCCAGCGAACTCGCCGCCCGCAGCATCGCCTCGGCGGCGGGGCCCGTCGCGTCACCGCCCGCCGCGCGCCACCCCCACCACGCGAACGTGGGCCGGATGCGCTTGCCGCCGCCGAGCACGAACCTGCTCAGCTCCTGCACGGCCGCGGCGAAACCGCCGTCGAGTTCGGCGCACTCGGCCAGCCGGGATTCCAGGTGTTCGGTGAGGGTGCGCTGCACCTGACCGGGGAGGTCGGATTCCACGGGGTCCTCGATGGTCGTGTCCTCGTCCCGCGCTCCGCCGGCGCGGACCGGATCCTCGGGGCGGTTCAGCTGCGGTGCGGATTCCTTGATGGGCACGGCCCTATCCTGCGGGACGCGTCCGGCCCGGTGGTGAACGGGGCGGGCGGCCACTGCGATCAGCCGGTGGGCGATCAGAGCGCGCGCTCGTCGGATTCCGCGCGTTCCCGCTCGTGCGAGCGCTGCGCGAGGAAGGCGACGGCGACCACGACGCACAACGTCAGCCCGGCCAGCAGCATCGTCCACACGAAGCCGACGCCCATCCCGGAGCCGGAGTACTGGAACGTCGCGGTCAGCTCGCTGACCTCGCCCGGTTCCGGCGCCCACGTGACGACCCCGGAGCTCTCCTTGCCGTTGGTGGTGGTCACTTCGCCCGGCGCGGTCAGCTCGATCTGGACGGACGAGTCGGTGTCGGCCAGCGGGGTCAGGTCCAGCATCGTGGTGAACTCCACCAGCGAGCCCTGCCGCTCCAGGTGCACGTTGTACCGGGAATCGGACGGGCTGAGCGCGTTGCTGAGCCGTTCCAGCTCCTCGAAGTCCAGCTGCTTGAACGTCAGCCGCGACCCGACCCGGCCTTGCTCGGAGTACGGCGCGACCTGCACCCGGTTCGCGAGGTCCTCCGGCGGGCGCAGGCGGAACGGCACCTGGCCGTCCGGGGTCTCGGTGGTCAGCAGCAGCTCGCCGGACGCCGTGTCGTCGTCGGCGAGCGTCACCGACGCGTCGGTGTGCAGGCACCCGCTGAGCAGCACGCCGACCAGGGCCATCAGCAACATCAGGGTGGCCCGCGGGCCGCCGCGCATCGTTTCGCCTCGCACGCCGGTGATGCTCGCACCGGCCTCGGCTGATCGCCGTGCGCGCGACGAGCGCGCGATCACCGGCGAACACTGAAGGTGGCGAAGCCCGTTCCGCAGCGCGATAACCTTCGCCACATGGCATCCGAGAGCAGTGGCGTGCACCAGATCAGCGACCGTTTCGTGGACGAACTCGCCGTGCTGGACCCGATCGAGGCGACGGCCCTCGGCCTTCCGGGTGGTGATGAGCTGTTGACCGACTACTCGCCCGACGCGCACCGCGCTCGTGGCGAGCTGGCCCGCCGGTCGCTGGCGGAGATGACCGCGGCCGAACCCGCCGACGCCGCGGAGCGCGCCGCCAAGGCGGTGTTCTTGGAGCGCATCGGGCTGGACGTGGAGCTGCACGAGGCCGGCGCGGACATGGCCGCGCTGAACGTGATCGCCAGCCCGGTGCAGAACCTGCGGCAGATCTTCGACCTGATGCCCACCGACACGCCCGAGCAGTGGCGCACCATCGCGCGGCGGCTGGAGCGGATGCCGGCGGCCGTGGCGAACCTGCGCGCCGGGCTCACGGAGGCCGCCGCGCGCGGTGACGTGGCCGCGATCCGCCAGGTCACCAAGGTCGCCGAGCAGTGCGAGACCTGGGCGGGGGCCGGTGGCCGGAGCTCGTACTTCGCGAGCCTCGTCGGCCGCGCGGAGGTCGCGGATTCGCTGCGCGCGGAGCTGGACGCGGCTGCCGGCGGCGCGGCGCGTTCCTACGCGGAGCTCGCGGAGTTCCTGCGCACCGAGCTCGCGCCGAAGGCGCCGCAGGCCGACGCGGTGGGCGAGTCGCGGTACCGGTTGTGGTCGCGGTACTTCACCGGCGCCGCGCTGGACCTGCGGGAGGCCTACGAGTGGGGCTGGGAGGAATTCGCCTCCATCGAGGCCGAGATGAAGCAGGTCGCCGACCGCATCCGCCCCGGCGCGACGCTCGCCGAGGCGGCCGCGCAGCTCGACGTCGACCCCCGGTACCGGGTGCACGGCCAGGACGGGTTGCAGCAGTGGATGCAGCGGCTGTCCGACCAGGCGTTGCAGGACCTGCGCGGAACGCACTTCGACATTCCCGACGAGCTGATGGCGTTGGAGTGCCGCATCGCCCCTCCCGGCGGCGGCGTCGGCGCCTACTACACGGGCCCGACGGACGGGTTCACCCGGCCGGGCCGGATGTGGTGGTCGGTGCCCGCGGACCGGGAGGAGTTTCCGACGTGGCGGGAGACCACGGTCGTCTACCACGAGGGCGTGCCGGGACATCACCTGCAGATCGCCACGGCCGTGCACCAGGCGGACCGGTTGAACAAGTTCCAGCGGCTGGCCTGCGTGGTCTCCGGGCACGCCGAGGGCTGGGCGCTCTACGCCGAGCGGTTGATGCGCGAGCTCGGCTACCTCGGCGACGACGGCGACCTGCTGGGCATGCTCAACGACCAGCTGTTCCGCGCCGCGCGGGTGATCGTCGACATCGGGATGCACCTGGAGCTGGAGATCCCCGCGGGTACCGGCTTCCACGAGGGGCAGCGGTGGACTCCGCAGCTGGGCGCCGAGTTCATGCTCACCCGCACCGTGGCCGAACCGGCGCAGGTGCACGACGAGATCGACCGCTACCTGGGCTGGCCGGGGCAGGCACCGTCCTACAAGATCGGCGAGCGCCTCTGGCGGGCCGCCAGGGACGACGCGCGGGCCCGCTACGGCTCGGCCTTCGACTCGAAGGACTTCCACCGCCGAGCGCTCGAACTCGGCTCGATGGGCCTCGACACCCTCCGGGAGCAGCTCGCCGAGCTGTGAGCGCGCTGATCCCCGGTCGGACGTCCGGCCGGGGGATTCCCGTCTCAGGACAGGGGCAGGCCGCGGCCCAGCACGGCGAACGGCCTGGGATCTCCGGTGAACTGGTAGTGGCGGAGCACGTCCCCGAAACCGACCCTGCGGTAGAGCTTCCAGGCCCGGGTCGGGCCTTCGGGCGTGGACAGCAGGACCGTGTTGCCGGGGGCTCCGTCCAGGAGCCTGCGCAGGATGGTCTCGCCGAGGCCGCCGCCCTGGCTGTCGGGCCGCACGTGCAGCTCGGTGAGCTCGAAGTAGTCGTGCATCCACTGCTCGGCTTCGGCGCGCGGGGTGACGGTGAGCAGCCCCCGGAACACCTGCTCGTGCCACCACTGGCCGGGCACGCCGAGGTAGCCGTAGCCGATGCCGACGAGCTCGTCGGCATCGTTGAACGCGGCGACGCAGCGCCAGCCGGCCCGCATCATGTGCGCCGACCACATGGGAGCGCGTTGCTGCGCGGTGGACGGCGGGTAGCCCATCGCGTCCACGTAGACCTGGAGCGCTTCGGCCAAGCGTGCCCTGAGCTGGTCGGTGGTCAGCTCGACGATGCGGTCGATGTGCGGTGAGGGCGCGGCTGTCACGAGCCGAACACTAGAGGGTGTGGCAAGCGTCGGCGGCGTCCGGTCTTGATCAACCGGCGGTGGGCGGTGTGCCAGGGGAGGGAGTGTCGGCGCTGGTGGGGCACCTGGATGTGACGTGACTCGAACAGGTGATCTAGTGCTCAGGCCTTGAGCTCCTCGCCGTGCGGGTCTACTCTGAACTCAGTCGAACTGAAGTTCGAGTCGTGAAGTTCGGGTCGCCGTTCCGGTGGTCCGATCGGCTTCGGTTCGCCTGTCACGTCCGGCGGCGGGGTGGGGGAAGCGCTCCGCTGCCGGACGGCCGGCTTCCCCCCGGCTCACCACGCCCATCGCGGTCCGGGACGTCTCCGCGGCGTCCGGGCCGGCATCGTCGTGACCGAGCGGAGAACACCGATGTCCCAGTCCGCACATTCGCCCAGCCCGGCCGCGCTGCCCATCCCGGCGCAGCGCCGCCCCGGTGACGCCGCGCCGAGCAGGCGGTGCGACACCCCGCCCACCCGTCGCGACCACCGGCGCAGGCAGGGCGACGAATGGCTGCCGGTGACCGCGCCCGCGCCGCCCGCGGGTGCTCGCTCCCTGGTGGAGCAGGCGCGCGCGTGCCTGCGCGACGCGCGGATCGCGACGCGGGCGACCGAGTGCTACGTGTTCGCGCACCTGGCCGCGCTGCGCGCCGCGACCGCCGTGGTCGTCGCGCGGTCCTGGCGCTGCCGGGCGCGGAGCTCGGGGAGCGTCTGGCTCCAGCTCACCGGGGTCGCGCCCGAACTGCGCGAGTGGGCCGCGCACTTCACCGCGGGCTCGCTGCGGCGTGCCGCCGCCGAAGCGGGCAGCCCCGGCATCACCCCCGGCGAGGCCGACACCTGCCTGCGGCACGCCGTGGAGTTCGTCGACATCGTGGACCGCAGCCTGTCCGGGGCCGCCCGATGATCGTGAACCCGCCCGCGGACGTGTCCATCGACCCCGGTCGGATGCTGGATCTGATCGGAGTGGAAGGCCAGTTGCTCACCGCGGCGACGCACGACGTGCATCCGGACGCGCCGGTCCAGGGTGCTTCGGGCCGGACGGTCGCCGAAACGATCTGGTTCCTCGGCGGGCAGTGCGAGGACGTGCTCAGCTGGATGGGTGCGTCCGAGCAGGCCGCCGGTGCGTGGGAGGTGCCGGACCCGGTGAGCCTGCGCGGGGTGACGGCCCGGTTCACCGCCCGCCTCGCCGAACTGCTCGCCGAGTTCGGCACCCGCCCGCCCGAGGACGCGTGCCCCACCTGGTGGCCGGAGGAGCACTCGGTGCGGTTCTGGATCCGCCGGGTGCTGCACGCGACGACCGTGCACCGGGTCGACGTGCAGGGTGCCGCCGGCGTGCGCCGCACCGGCATCGACGTGGACGTGGCGCTCGACGGCATCGACGAGGCCCTGCGGTTGTGGCTCGGCTACCGGTTGCACGCGGTCGGCATCACCTCGACGCGCCCGTGCTCGGTCGGCGTGTCCACCGAGGACGCGGAATGGGTGGTCTACGCGGACCGGACCCGAACCGTCGTGCGCCGCGCCGGCGTGCACGAGTCGGTCTCCGCCGACGCCCTGATCAGCGGCGATCCCGTGCTGATCTACCTCTGGCTGTGGGGGCGCCTGCCGGATCGGGAGATCACCACCGCCGGCGACCAGGACGCCATCGCCCAACTCTGGGGCTTGCTCCGCTTGGCTACTCGCTAGATCTTCGGTGGGCGGTGGTCGTTTTGCTCTGGTGGTCGGGTGGCGGAACCTCAGCGGTTTCCTCGCTGCGGGATCTTTTTTCCAAGTGGCTCCGCCACGAGGGAAAAAGCTGTCCTCGCGAGGAAACC
>NZ_JBSFWJ010000090.1:0-17855 GCF_053592695.1 Saccharopolyspora sp. NPDC002578
GCGGAGCCACTCGGGAAAAAGATCCCGCAGCGAGGAAGCCGCTGAGGTTCCGCTAAGCGACCACCAAAGCAGAACGAGCCGTGGAAGCACTCAGTGAACCCGGCATTCCACGCACCACAGCAACCACACGCCCAAACCGGGGAAGGCCTTAAAACCCGACGCCACACGCCAAGCCGAACCCGGCTCCACAACCGCGGCTCACGGAGCCAACCGCTCCACGGACCAGCGTTCGTCGTTGCGGCGGAAGCGGAGCCGGTCGTGCAGCCTGTCGGGCCGCCCTTGCCAGAACTCCACGGCTTCGGGCCTGATCCGCCAGCCGCCCCAGTGCGGCGGCACCGGCACCTTCTCGGCGTCGGCGAAGCGGCGTTCGATGCCGTTGAGCGAGGACTGCAGCGCGTCGCGCCCGGTCACGACGCGGGATTGCGGCGAGGCCCACGCGCCGAGCTGGGAGCCGCGCGGGCGCACCGCCCAGTATTCGGCGGTCTCGTCGCTGCTGACCTTCTCGACGGTGCCGCGCACGTTGACCTGGCGTTGCAGCGTGAGCCACGGGAAGGTCGCGGCGGCGACGCGGGTCGCGGTGAGGTCGTGGCTCTTCGACGAGGTGTAGTTGGTGAAGAAGACCACCCCGCGTTCGTCGAATCCTTTGCACAGCACGGTGCGCGAGGAGGGGAATCCGTCGGCGTCCGCCGTCGCGAGCACCATCGCGTTGGGCTCCGGCACCTCCGACCGGACGGCCTCGTCGAACCAGATCCGCAGCTGTTCGTGCCAGGTGTCGGCGAGCAGGCCCTCCTGCAGGGAGCCAGCCTCGTAGGACACCCGCATGGACGACAAAGTGCCGGTGCTCACGGTGCTTTCGGACATCCGTCATTTCCTCCCTGACCCGACTGGTGTGCCTGTTGATCGGCGGCGCCGGAGGATACGAGCCGAACCGGTCGGCGCGGCAACCGCGGTGCGCCACGGGCACCGCTATGACGGTAAACGGCTTGGGAACGCACGCCGAACCGGTCGAAACGTCACGATCGATCCCGCAAACGATGCAGTGACGGCGAGCACACTCGAATGGCAGCAGGTTCAGGGCCGGTTCGTCCGGTTCCGTGCGGGCGCGCTGACCGCGATGTCGCCGTCCGGGTTGTCATCCGACGCTTCCGGGGGTTGCACTGCTGCTTCCGGGTGGTGTTGGAGTGCTCGGGTGAGTCTGCGCCGCGCGGTGACGACGTCGGCGGCGAGCGCGGTCGCGAGCGCTCCCCCGGCGGGCAGCGGCACCAGGGACCACCACGGGCCGCTGCTCGGGGTGGCCGGATCGGTGCCGCCGAGCAGGGTTTCGGTGCCGAGCACGCGGGCGCCCGCGAGGTGACCGGCGCTGTCCGCGAGCCGTCCGGGCCCGAGGTCGAGGTGCTGGCGCAGCAGCGGCACGCCGTCGCGCACGAGGTCGGTGGTGGTGCGCAGCTCTCCGGATGGTTCGCCGTGCCTGCCGAGCACGAGCACTTCGCGGCAGCGCAGCCGGGCGTCGGCGGCGAGGTCGGCGCGGAACGCGGCGCGGTGCTCGGCGCGGGCGGTCACGACGGTCGTTCCGGGCCGGTAGTCCACGCTGCCGCCGGCGCCGATCTCCATCCGCACGTCGGCGCTGCTGGCTCCGCCGCACCGGCCGGGCAGCGCGACGGTGGCGGCGGTGCCGCGCAGCTGCAGCCGCGCGCCGGGTCCGATGTGGACGCGCAGCCGCAGTTCGTCCCCGCCGAGCGGGGCGGCCGCCGAGCTCACCAGGTGCACGATCGCCCCGTCCGCGCCTGCGACGGCCGCGCGCCGGTGCACCAGCGTCAGCGGGGCCGCGCAGCGCAGTTCCCGCACGACGCTGCGGCCGCGCGCGTCGAGCTCCACCCGCAGCACCGCCGAGGCCTTCACCGCGAGCCCCGCCTCACCGGGGGTCCTGGTCGGGACCGCCGAGCCGCGCCCGGACCCAGGCGGAGACGTCCGGGGCGTTCGGGGTCTCGGTGAGCGATTGCGCGATCACCGGCAGCTCGCCGCGCATCCGGTGCGCGTCGGCGAGCATCACCGCCATGTCGGCGCCGACGCGCTCGGCCAGGTCCACCTTGTTGATCACGAGCAGGTCGGCGGTGGTGACGCCGGGGCCGCCCTTGCGCGGCACCTTGTCCCCGCCCGCGACGTCCACGACGAAGATCTGGTCGTCGGCGAGGCCGCGGCTGAACACGGCGGTGAGGTTGTCCCCGCCGCTTTCCACGATGACCAGTTCCAGTCCCGGGTGCCGGTGTTCGAGGCGTTCCACCGCGTCGAGGTTCGCGGTGATGTCGTCGCGGATCGCGGTGTGCGGGCACGCCCCGGTCTGCACGGCCTCGACGCGGTCCGGGTCGAGCACCCCGGCGGAGCGCAGGAAGTCGGCGTCCTCGCTGGTGTAGATGTCGTTGGTGACCACCGCGAGCCGCACTTCGGCTCCGAGCGCCCGGCACAGCGCGGCGGTGAGCGCGGTCTTTCCGCTGCCGACGGGGCCGCCGATGCCGAGCCGGAACGGCCGGCCGAGGCGGCTCACCGCGGCGTGCGGGTCGGGTCCGGCGGAGGCCGGGTCGAAGTCGACCTCGTGGGTGTGCCCGTGGCCGTGGTCAGGAGGCAAAGAGACGCACCTCTTCCTGGTGGTGGCGGTCGTGCGATTCGGCGAGCAGGTCCAGCGCGGGCGAGCCCGGCGCGGGCAGGTCGGCCGGGTCGGCCCCGGCGGTCGACGCCGCGGTGTCGGCGATGCCGGCGAGGTCGGCGGCGAAGTCGGCGACGACGGCGTTCACGGCCATCGGGTCCAGGCCCAGCAGCCGCACGCCCGCCGAGGACGGTCCGCTGATGGCGAGGTACCCGGCGGCCAGCGCCGCTTCGCGGGGCGCGGCTCCGGCGGTGGCCGCCAGCACGCCCAGCACGATCGGGTGGTGCGGGCGCGGGGTCGCGGCGATCAGGTCGTCCAGCACCGCCGACGGCCACGCCACCGTCCCGGACCGCACGGTGCCCCGCCCTTGCGCGCGGGAGGCCGCGCGCTGGGCCGGGGAGGGGGTGCGCGCGTCGAGCTCCGCGTCCAGCACCGCCCAGTGCCCGCGGGGAACGGCGCGGTGCGCGGCGTGGGCCGCGGCGGCGGCGAACACCGCCTGCACCGCGCCCGCGCCGCGCAGCCTGCCGTGCAGGAACTCGCGCAGGCTCGGCACGTCGGTGAGCAGTCCGCGCGCGGCGGCCTCCTCCACACCGCCGGAGTGCACGTGGCCGCCGCCGGGGAACCGCGCGTCGGCGAGCGCCAGCACCGCGAGTCCCGTCATCCGCCGCCTCCGATCAGGTCAGAACAGGAAGTACCGCTGGGCCATGGGGAGTTCGCGCACCGGCTGCGGTTCCACCAGATCACCGTCGATGCGCACCGCGAAGCTGTCCGGGTCCACCTCGATGTCCGGGGTGGCGTCGTTGAGCAGCATCGACGCCTTCGTCACCTGCCGCGTGCCGCGCACCGCGACGAGTTCCCGCTCCAGCCCGAGCCGGTCGCCGAGCCCGGAGTCCACGGCCTCCGGCGCCACGAAGTGCACACCGGCGCGAGCGGCGGCCCGGCCCGCCGCACCGAACATGGGGCGCCCGAGCACGGGCTGCGGCGTGGGGATCGAGGCGTTCGCGTCACCCATCTGCGCCCACGCGGGGAAGCCGCCCTTGAACACCACGTCCGGCCGGACGCCGAAGAACTTCGGTTCCCACAGCACGAGGTCGGCGAGCTTGCCCACTTCGACCGAGCCCACCAGGTGGTCGATGCCGTGCGCCCGCGCCGGGTTGATCGTGTACTTCGCGAGGTAGCGCTGGGCGCGCAGGTTGTCGGCGGCGCCGTCGCCGGGCAGCGGGCCGCGCCGGTCCTTCATCACGTGCGCCGTCTGCCAGGTCCGCACGATCACTTCGCCGATGCGCCCCATCGCCTGCGCGTCCGAGCTGATCATGGAGATGGCGCCGAGGTCGTGCAGCACGTCCTCGGCGGCGATGGTGCTCGGCCGGATCCGGCTCTCCGCGAACGCCAGGTCCTCCGGCACCGCCGGATTCAGGTGGTGGCACACCATCAGCATGTCGAGGTGCTCGTCGATGGTGTTCACCGTGTGCGGCCGGGTCGGGTTCGTCGAGGACGGCAGCACGTTCGCGGCGGCGGCGACCCGGATGATGTCCGGCGCGTGCCCGCCGCCGGCGCCTTCGGCGTGGTAGGCGTTGATGGAGCGGCCGTTGATCGCCGCGAGCGTGGACTCCAGGAATCCGGTCTCGTTGAGCGTGTCGGTGTGGATCGCCACCTGCACCCCGGAGCGTTCGGCGCAGCGCAGCGCGGCGTCGATCACCGCGGGCGTGCAGCCCCAGTCCTCGTGCAGCTTCAGCCCGCCCGCCCCGGCTCGCAGCTGCTCGTCGAGGGCGTCGCCGCGCACGGTGTTGCCCTTGCCGAGCAGCAGCAGGTTCACCGGCGCCTGCTCCAGCGCGGTGAGCATCCGGCCGAGGTTCCACGCGCCCGGCGTGACCGTGGTGGCCTTGCTGCCCTCGACCGGGCCGGTGCCGCCGCCGATGAGCGTGGTGAGCCCGGAGGCGATGGCGGTGTCGATCTCCTGCGGGCAGATGAAGTGCACGTGGCAGTCCACCCCGCCGGCGGTGAGGATCTTGCCGCCGCCGCCCACGACCTCCGTGGACGGCCCGATGACCAGCGCCGGATCCACCCCGTCGGTGATGTCCGGGTTGCCCGCTTTGCCGATGCCGACGATGCGCCCGTCGCGCACGCCCACGTCGGCCTTGACCACGCCCCAGTGGTCCAGCACCACGACTCCGGTGATCACCAGGTCCGGGGTGCCTTCGGCGTGGGTGGCCGCGGATTGGCCCATCGACTCGCGGATCACCTTGCCGCCGCCGAACACGGCTTCCTCGCCTGATCCGGCGGGCCCCGTGCTGCGGTCCTCGGTGACCTCCACCAGCAGATTCGTGTCGGCGAGCCGGATCCGGTCGCCGGTGGTGGGCCCGAACAGCTCCACGTAGCGGGCGCGGTCCACGGACGGAGTGCTCACGCGTTGCCCTCCCCCACCGCGCCGTAGCCGGGATCGCCGGGCGCGGCGTCGCGCGCGTCCAGCTCCCCCGCGTACTCCTTGCGCAGCCCGCGCACGATCCGCGCGCCGCCGATCGGCACCAGGTCGACCTCCCGGTCCACGCCGGGTTCGAACCGCACCGCGGTGCCCGCGGGCACGTCCAGCCGGTGCCCCCACGCGGCCTCCCGGTCGAACGACAGACCGGAGTTGGCCGCGGAGAAGTGGTAGTGCGAGCCGACCTGCACGGCCCGGTCCGCGGTGTTCACCACGACCAGCCGCACGCGTGGGCGGCCCGGGTTCAGCGGCACCGGCTCGGCACCGGGCAGCACCTCTCCCGGGATCACGGGATCCGGCATGACGCCTCCCTGCTCATCGAGAACGACTCGGGCCCCGACCGCGGGGCCGTGCCCGCACGGCCCACGTCGAGGAGCCGACCACCAGCGCGGAACGCCCCTACGAGATCGGGTCGTGGACGGTGACCAGCTTGGTGCCGTCGGGGAAGGTGGCCTCGACCTGCACGTCGTGCAGCATCTCCGGCACGCCGTCGAGCACCTGGTCGGCGCGGAGCACGTCGCGCCCGGAGCGCATCAGCTCGGCGACGCCGCGCCCGTCCCGCGCGCCCTCCACGACGTGATCGGTGATCAGCGCGACCGCTTCCGGGTGGTTCAGCCGCAGGCCCCGGTCCAGGCGTTCCCGCGCGAGCCGCGCGGCCAGGTGGACGAGGAGCTTGTCTCGCTCGTGCGGGGCAAGGTGCATGACACCTCTGTAGCACGGTCACCCGAACGCCGAGTGCCGATCAGCGCGGGAATTGATCCTGGTTAACACCCTTTTCGCGGGATTGTCACAACCGTCCCGCACCGGAGGCCGTGTGATCTTCGCCATCGGGACCGTCCGCACCGATTGCCTCCGCCCGCGCGCCGGGTGCAGTGTTACCGGCACAGCACAGGCTGCGACCGATCGCATTCGTGCTCATGCACCCCGCCACGTCCCGCCGAGCGCCGCAGCGCGCCCGGCCATCCGAACGACTCAACGAGGAGACGAGGCAATCATGGGCACCAGCACAGGCGGCTCCGACTTCCGCCCCGGCCTGGAAGGCGTCGTCGCGTTCCAGACCGAGATCGCCGAACCCGATCGGGACGGCGGCGCGCTGCGCTACCGCGGCGTCGACATCGAGGACCTGGCGGGCAAGGTCTCCTTCGGCGACGTGTGGCAACTGCTGGTCGACGGCCGCTTCGGCCGGGGCCTGCCGGACGCCGGAACCGCCGAGCTGCCGGTGCGCACCGGCGACGTGCGCGCCGACGCGCAGGCCGCGATCGCGATGCTCGCGCCCGCGCACGGGTTCGAGCCGCTGCTGGACATCACCGAGGACACCGCCCGCGACCAGCTCGCGCTGACCACGACGCTCGGACTGTCCTACGTGGCCCAGTCCGCTCGCGGCACCGACCTGCCCGCCGTGCCGGCGGCACGCGTCGCCGAGGCCGCGACCCTCACCGAAGCGTTCCTCACCCGCTGGCGCGGCGAACCCGACCCGGCCCACGTGCAGGCGCTGGACGCCTACTGGGTGTCGGCGGCCGAGCACGGCCTCAACGCCTCCACCTTCACCGCCCGCGTCATCGCCTCCACCGGCGCCGACGTGGCGGCCAGCCTCTCCGGCGCGGTCGGCGCCATGTCCGGTCCGCTGCACGGCGGCGCTCCGGCGCGGGTGCTGCCGATGCTGGCCGAGGCCGAGCGCACCGGCGACGCCCGCGGGGTCGTCGAGTCCATCCTGGACCGCGGCGAGCGGCTGATGGGCTTCGGCCACCGCGTGTACCGCGCGGAGGACCCGCGGGCGCGGGTGCTGCGCAACACCTGCGAGCAGCTCTCCGCTCCGCGCTACGAGGCCGCCGCCGAGCTGGAGCGCGCCGCGCTGTCGGTGCTGCGCGAGCGGCGCCCGGACCGGCCGATCGAGACGAACGTGGAGTTCTGGGCGGCGGTGATCCTGGACTTCGCCCAGGTGCCGACCGAGATGATGCCCGCGATGTTCACCTGCGCCCGCACCGCGGGCTGGTCCGCCCACGTGCTGGAGCAGCAGCGCACCGGCCGCCTGGTGCGCCCGTCCGCGCAGTACGTCGGCCCGGAGCCGCGCTCGCCGCAGCACGTCGAGGGCTGGGACTCGGTCAAGTTCCTGCCGGTCGCGGTCTGATCCCGCCCTCCGGCCGCGCGGGGCTCGTGCGGAGTTCGCCCTCCGCACGAGCCCGCGGGAACGCTCCGTGACGGAGCGGCGGCGCCCTGTCACTACGCGTATCGATCTCGGTACAGTGGCGGCATGAGCGGGGACAGCAGCCGCGAGGCCGCCATCGCGCGGGCCGAGGAACTCGAAGCGGACGCCGAGCACAGCGGCGAACGCACCGATGACCTGGTCGAAGCCGCGAGCTACTGGCGCAACGCGCACGAACCGGATCGGGAACGCGCCGCGCTGCTGGCCGCGATCGACGCCGACTCCGGTGATTCGCTGTTCGACCCGCGCGCCACCTACGCCGAGATGCTGATGCGGCGCGGCCAACGCGCCGAAGCCGACGCGCTGCTCAACGAGCTCATGGACGATCTCACCGCCCGCGAGCACACCTACATCGCCGCCTCCACCGCCTACCAGCACGCCGGGGACACGGCGGCGGCGTTGCGCTGGCTCCACATCGGCATCGGCCGCCTGATCCCGGACGTGACCGACCCCGATGCCGATCTCGGCGTCGACGACCCGGGCGTGGAGCTGCTGCGCATGCGGCGCGAGATCCGCACCGGTCTCGGCGAGCAGCCCGACGACCTCGACCGCGCGCTGGACATGATCTCCGACGCGGCGTTCGACCGGGACCTCTCCGAGGCGTTCTTCAAGGAGGTCGCGGACCGGCACGACGTGGTCGTGCTGCACTGGCCGGCCGACGCCCTCGCCGAACTCCGCAGCCGCGAACCGGAGCTGCCCCTCCCCCAGGACCACGACGCGCACCTGCTGGAACTGCAGCGCGAGATGCTGCTCGCCGACCGCGACGGCAAGCGCGCGACCGTCGTGGACGGCTCCGCCGACGGCTACGCCGCGTTCTGCGCCGAGGTCGACCTGCCCACCGGTGCCGCGGGCTCCCTGGAGCAGTACCGGACCGATCTGCTCCTGCGCGGCGAATGGCGCAGCTGGCCGCCGGAGCGCAACGCTGCGTGCTGGTGCGGATCGGAGCGCAAGTACAAGAAGTGCTGCGGCGCACCCGGCCGCACCGATGCCTGAAATGCCTGGTCACACGGCCTAGTTTCGATCACCTGAAGGTCCGGTTGCTGGCCAAAGCGCCTCCCGCGCAGTAAGTTGCCAAGCGGCTCAGGCACCTGCGGCGCACCCGGAAATTCACCTTTCCGACCCGTAGCCGCAACACGCACCGAGCCCTGAACCGGCAACGGCGCCGGTCACCGAGGCGACCGGGGGTCCGCCGAACCCCATCGTCCCCACGCAGGCGTTCCCCGGGAGCGGGGCACCCGTGCGACAAGCCGACTCGACAACACCCGGAGGCGCCGGAATGACGCAGGCCGAAACCGACCCGACCACCTTGAAGCTGCCCAGCGAGCTCAGCCCGTCCGACGGCCGCTTCGGCTGCGGCCCGTCGAAGGTCCGCGACGAGCAGCTCGCCCGGCTCGCCTCCGACGGCGCCGCCGTGATGGGCACCTCGCACCGGCAGAAGCCGGTCAAGGCACTGGTCGGACGGGTCCGCGAAGGCTTGGGCCAGCTGTTCTCGCTGCCCGAGGGCTACGAGGTCGTGCTCGGCGTCGGCGGCACCACCGCGTTCTGGGACGCCGCGACGTTCGGCCTGGTGCGGGAGAAGTCGCTGCACCTGACCTACGGCGAGTTCTCCCAGAAGTTCGCCAAGGCCACCAAGGGCGCGCCGTTCCTGGCCGACCCGGTCGTCGTGTCCGCCGACCCCGGTGACGCCCCGGCTCCGGTCTCCGACCCGAGCGTCGACCTGATCGGCTGGGCGCACAACGAGACCTCCACCGGCGTGATGGTGCCGCCGACCCGCCCCGCGGGTTCGGAGCAGGCGCTGATCGCGGTCGACGCGACCTCGGGCGCGGGCGGGCTCCCGTTCAACGCCGCCGACGTGGACGTCTACTACTTCGCGCCGCAGAAGTCCTTCGCCTCCGACGGCGGGCTGTGGCTCGCCGCGATGAGCCCGGCCGCGATCGAGCGGATCGGCGAGATCGGCACTTCGGACCGCTGGGTGCCGGAGTTCCTGTCGCTGCCGACCGCGCTGGACAACTCCCGCAAGGACCAGACCTACAACACGCCCTCGGTGGCGACGTTGTTCCTGCTCGCCGACCAGATCGACTGGATGAACTCCCAGGGCGGCCTGGACTGGTGCTCGGCGCGGACCCGCGAGTCCTCGCAGCGGCTGTACCAGTGGGCGGAGGCCTCCAGCTATGCCACGCCGTTCGTGCAGGACCCGGCGAAGCGCTCGCAGGTCGTGGTCACGCTCGACTTCGACGACTCGATCGACGCCGCCGCGATCGCCAAGGCGCTGCGCGCGAACGGCATCGTGGACACCGAGCCGTACCGCAAGCTGGGCCGCAACCAGCTGCGGGTCGGCACCTTCCCCGCGATCGAGCCGGACGACGTCACGGCGCTGACGAAGTCCATCGACTGGGTGGTCTCTCAGCTTTCCTGAGCGCGGCGCGCCTGTCTCACGAGGTCGCCCGCGCACCATGGCGACCGGCACATCCGTGTCACCCGAACTGGCTGTTGATCACTTGCTGTGATCGGAATAGTGGTCGGATTTCGCCAAGTGTTCGCATGTCGACCGCTATTCAGGCAAGATCGGGTAGGGAGAGGATGGTCACGAAGCGACACCGAACCCGGCGTGGCTCCTCCGTCAAGAGGGCACGCCGGGTTACGGTCACAGCTTGGTGACAACGACCGGGGAGGCTGGCGTATGCGCGCGCTGCGGGTTGTCGGGCTTGATGAGGACGGTGAGACCGTCATCTGTGAAGACCCCGAGAACGGCGACCGTTTTTCGGTGCCCGCCGACGAACGGCTACGTGCCGCCGCGCGCGGTGACCTGACCCGTCTCGGCCAGGTGCAGATCGAGATGGAGGCGCAGATGCGCCCCCGCGAGATCCAGGCCCGGGTGCGCGCGGGCGCCTCGGTCGAGGACGTCGCCACCGCCGCCGGCATCCCGGAGCAGCGGGTGGAGCGCTACGCCTACCCGGTGCTGCTGGAGCGCGCGCAGATCGCCGAGCGCTCGCAGCGCGCCCACCCCGTCCGCGAGGACGGCCCCGACGTGCAGACCCTCGGCGAGGTCGTCGCGCACACCTTCGGGATGCGCGGGCACGACTTCACCGACGCGAACTGGGACGCGTGGCGCGGCGAGGACGGCAAGTGGGTCGTCCGGCTGCACTGGCAGGCCGGTCGTTCCGAGAACCACGCGCACTGGGTGTTCCACCCGGGTGCGCACGGCGGCACCGTCGCGCCGCTCGACGACCACGCGGTGGACCTGCTGGACCCGTCGCCGAACCGCCCGCTGCGGACGGTCCGGCCGGTGACGGCGCTGGCCCGCGAGGCCCTGGAACTGGACGAGTCCGAGGAGGAAGCGGTCGAGGACGAGGCCGCCACCCCGCCTCCGCCGGCGCCGCCGAAGCAGGCGAGCCCGGTGATCCCGTCCCTGGACCTCGAACCGACTCCCGCGCCGTCCGAACCGGAACCGGAGCAGTCGGCACCGCTGGCCGAGCAGGCCGGTGAGGACGACCTGGAAGCGGTGGAGGACGAGGCCGCGCGCAAGACCGAACCGGCGCGCAGGCGCAAGAACCACCCGATGGTCCCGTCCTGGGAGGACGTCCTGCTGGGAGTGCGCTCCCACCGTTGACGCACGTGCGCGAGGCCCCTTCGCCGACGGTGGTGCCGTCCGGAGGGGCCTTTCGCGTGTGCGCGCTCGACCGCCGCGACAGCCTGGAGGAGATCGCCATGTCCGAGCCCCGTCCGCCGTTCCCGCCCTTCGACGAGGAGACGGCGGCGCGGAAGGTCCAGGCCGCCGAGGACGCCTGGAACACCCGCGATCCGCACCGGGTCAGCCTCGCGTACACGCCGGATTCGGTCTGGCGGAACCGGGACACCTTCGTCACCGGCCGCGAGGAGATCGTCGCGTTCCTCACCGCCAAGTGGGAGCGCGAACTGGACTACGCGCTGCGCAAGAGCCTGTGGAGCTTCACCGGTGATCGCATCGCGGTCCGGTTCCAGTACGAGTGCCGCGATCACGACGGCCAGTGGTGGCGCAGCTACGGCAACGAGCTGTGGGAGTTCACCGGCACCGGCCTGATGCGCCGCCGCGAAGCCAGCATCAACGACGTCCGCATCACCGCCGCCGAACGCCGCTGGTTCGGCCCCCGCCCAGCAGACCAGCACGGCGAAGACATCCCGCTCGCGTGAGGCGACCTCGAATTCGGCTTGTTGAGTGGGGCGGGTAGCGGAACCTCAGGTGTCTTCTCGCTGCGGGATCTTTTTCCCAAGTGGCTCCGCCACGAGGGAAAAAGCTGTCCTCGCGAGAAGACACCTGAGAACCCGCCGGTGGTCGGCTTGCTCAAGCTGGTCACTGCTCAGCGGCTCCGCCGCTGACAAGACAAGACGAAGAGCCTGCTCACCTGGACGACACGATCAGAGGCAGGCTCTCGTCGATCAGCCGAGCAGCGAGAGAAGCAGTGCAATCCAGGCTAAGAGGACTCCGGCTGCTGCTCCGAAGGCGACCCAGCGCCAGACGGGGACTCGCCTGCCCAGCCAGATCGACGGGGCGAAGCCGCCGACCACGACGGCGTTGACCAGCAGCGCCAGCACCAGGCTCACCTCGGCCAGGCCGCGGCTGACCACCACCAGCGAGACCGTCACGATCGCGGCGATCACCACGCTGATCGTGATCCCGGTGGCCCACGGCACCGGTTCCGGCGGTCCGTCGGCGGGTGCCGCCCGGCGGACCCGGCTCATCCGGCCGCGGGAGGGGTCCCAGTAACCGACCTCGCCGCCGGTCTCGGCGGCGAGCCGCGCCGCGAGCTGACGGCCGCGGCGCGACATCAGGACCGCGGAGGTCTCGCCGGAGATGTCCTGGTCCGGCGGCACCGTGTGCACCACGTGCGCCCACTCGTGCAGGTCTTCCACCAGCGTCGAGGGCAGTGCGAGCCGCGCCGGGTCGTACTCGTGGACGGCTCGCCGCTCCTGATCCTCGGTCGCGGCTCGGTTGACGAGCACGGCGCGTCCTCGGCGCACCCGCAGTTCCCACCGCGAGCGCTGCGCTGCTCGGGTCATCGTGCTCCGCTCATCGCGTGGAACACGATCGCACCGGCGGTGGCGACGTTGAGCGAGTCCACTTCGGGGTTCATCGGGATGCGCACCGGCAGGTCCGCGGCGGAGATGGTGTCCTCCGCCAGGCCGGGCCCTTCCGAGCCGAGCAGCACCGCGACGCGGCCCTGGTCGAGCCCGGCGTCCCGCAGCGAGGCGGCCGTGGCGCGCGGCGTGAGCGCGGCGATCCGGTAGCCGTGCTCGGTGAGCGTCCGCAGCCCGCCGGGCCAGGCGTGGAGGTGCGCGAACGGGACGCGCAGCACGTGACCCATGGACACCCGGATGCTGCGCCGGTAAAGCGGGTCCGCGCAGCCCCCGCCGAGCAGGATCCCGTCGATGCCGAGCGCGGCGGCGTTGCGGAACAGCGCGCCCAGGTTCTCGTGGTCGCCGACCCCTTCGAGCACCGCGAGCCTGCGGGAGCCGCTGATCAGCTCGTCGGCGTCGACGGTGTGGGCGCGGTCGGCGACGGCGAGCACGCCGCGGTTGAGGTGGAAGCCGACGATCCGGCTCATCACGTCCGCGGACACCTCGTACGCGGGCACGTCGACGCCGGTGAGGTGGTCGGCGAGCGCGTCGAGGCGCTTGCGGACGCCGAGCAGCGCGCGCACCGGGTACGGGGAGTCGAGCAGTCGTTCGACGACCACGGTGCCTTCGGCGATGACCAGGCCGCGGCCACCGGGGCGGTCCGGGCGGCGGTCGGCGGTGGCGAGGTCCCGGAAGTCGTCGACCCTCGGGTCGTCGACGTCGGTCACCTCGTGCACGCGTGCCACGCGTGCATTTTGGCATTCCGCATCGCCCCGGCCGGAACGGTGTCGCGATCTTGCCGGGCCGCGGCCCGTGATGATCGAGCTCACAACGGTCGGGTGTGGGCGCTGGGCATAACGGGGACTCCCACATTGTTAGTTGCAGAGAGCAAACTGTCGTCGTCGCCCGTCTCGTTCCGGAGGCCCGGGCGACGCCCGGAACTCTGAGGCGTCCGGCTCGCCCGCGAGCGATCGCGACGCGGTGAGGCGGTTCGCAGGTGGCGTGCCGGGGGGCGCCCACCACCGACCGCACTCGCACCGATTCCGCCGGGCCGCAGCACGTCCGGTGGCAACCCGATGAGGAGACCCATGTCCACCGCCGAGGACACCACGATCGATGGGGCCCAGCGCCGGTTGGGGAGCAAGACCAAATTCGCGCTCATCCTCGGTGGGCTGACGGCTTTCGGGCCGCTGTCCATCGACATGTACCTACCTGCGCTGCCGCAGCTGACCACGGAGCTGGGGGCCACCGAGTCGCAGGCGCAGCTGACGCTGACGGCGGTCCTGCTCGGCCTCGCGCTGGGCCAGCTGGTCGCCGGGCCGATCAGCGACTCCGTCGGCAGGCGGCGCCCGCTGCTGGTCGGGCTCGCCGTGTACATCGTCGCGTCGGTGCTGTGCGCGCTGTCCGGGTCGATCTACGCGCTGGCGGGCCTGCGGCTGTTGCAGGGCGCGGGCGCCGCGGCGGGCATGGTGATCGCCCGAGCGGCGGTCCGCGACCTGTACTCCGGTGTGGAGGCCGCCCGGTTCTTCTCGTCGCTGATGCTGGTGACCGGGCTGGCGCCGATCTTGGCGCCGGTCGCCGGCGGGCAGATCCTGGCGCACACCACGTGGCGCGGCGTGTTCGTCGTGCTGACCGCGTTCGGCACGCTGCTGCTGCTGGTCGCGGCGTTCCTGCTGCCGGAGACGAAGCCGAAGCAGTGGCGTCAGCCCGCGAACCTGGGCAGCACCTTCCGGACGTTCGGTTCGCTGCTGGCGGCACCGTCGTTCCTGGGCAACGCGCTGACCGGCGGCCTGGGCATGGCGGCGATGTTCGCCTACATCTCCGGTTCGTCGTTCGTGCTGCAGAACATCTACGCGATGTCGCCGCAGACCTACAGCATCGCGTTCGGGGCGAACGCGATCGGCCTGGTGCTGGCCGGGCAGGTCAACGCGCGGCTGGTCGGCCGGGTGGCTTCGGAGGCGCAGCTGCTGGTGGGCGCGCTGCTGACCTCCTCGGTGGCGGGCGCGGTGCTGCTGTCGGCGGCGGTGCTGGACCTGCCGCTGCCGTTCCTGCTGGGAGCGCTGTTCGTGATGGTCTCGGCGCTGGGCTTCGTCATGCCGAACACGACGATGCTGGCGCTGGCCGACAACCGCGAGGTCTCCGGGAGCGCGTCGGCGCTGCTGGGCGTGTGCCAGTTCATCGTCGGCGCGCTGGCCGCGCCGCTGGTCGGGCTGGGCGGCACGGGGTCCGCGGTGCCGATGGCGCTGGTGATGTTCGGCGTCGTGGTGGCCGCGACCGCCATGTTCCTGACGCTGGGGCGGCGCGGGCTCAATCGCACGGAGGTCGTCGCCAGCTCCGCCGAGGTTCGCCACGGCACCCCGGCCGCGGCCCCGGCGGAGCCGGACCGGACCGGTTCCGACCGCTGACCTCGTGGTCCGCCGCGCGCGCGTCGTGCACCCCACGCAGGTGGACGACGCGCGCGGGCGAGGAAATATCGTGCGGCCCGGAGTCGCGATCACGCCCGGCTCCGGCACGGCTGTGCCGCCGACCTCCGACCGCACGCCGCACCCCGCTCCGGTGAGAGCTCCGGGAGGTGCGGGCCGGGCACGCGCCCGGTGAGGACACGACGACCGAAGGCAGGGTTTCCATGGCCCCACTGGGCACCACCGACCTCGACGTCCACCCGATCTGCCTGGGCGGCAACGTCTTCGGCTGGACCGCCGACCGCGACGACTCGTTCGCCGTGCTCGACGCGTACGTCGCCGCGGGCGGCAACTTCATCGACACCGCCGACCTCTACATGGCCTCCGCGCCCGGCAATTCCGGCGGCGAGTCCGAGACGATCATCGGCGAGTGGCTGCGGGCTCGCGGCAACCGCGGCCAGGTCGTCATCGCCACCAAGGTCGCGAAGCTGCCGGGCCGCCGCGGCCTGTCCCCCGACAACATCCGCGCCGCCGCCGAGGATTCGCTGCGGCGCCTCGGCGTCGACCACATCGACCTGTACTACGCGCACGAGGACGACGAGTCGGTGCCGCAGGCCGAGACGATGGCGGCGTTCGACGGCCTGGTGCGCGAGGGCAAGGTGCGCCACCTCGCGGCCTCGAACTTCACCGGTGACCGGCTGACGTCGGCGCTGGCGGCCTCCGACCGCGAGGGCCTCGCCCGCTTCCAGGCGGTGCAGCCGCACTACAACCTCGTCGAGCGCGCCGAGTACGAGACCGATCTGGCCGAGCTGGTGGCGCGGGAGAAGCTGCCGGTGCTGCCGTACTTCGCGCTGGCGAAGGGATTCCTCACCGGCAAGTACCGGCCGGGCGACACGTTCTCCGACAGCCCGCGCGCGGATGCCGCGCGTAGTTATCTGGACGAGCGGGGTGTCAAGATCCTCACCGCATTGGAGGAGATCGCAACGCTGCGTGGAGTGCCGGAGGCGTCGGTGGCGCTGGCCTGGCTGCGCGCCCGCCCGTCGATCGCGGCCCCGATCGCCAGCGCCCGCAACACCGATCAGCTCACGGCGCTGCTGGTAGCGGCCGAGCTGGAGCTGACCGGAGCGGAGCTGGAGAGGCTCACCACGGCCTCCGACTGAGGTCTGGAAAGTCACTTTTCCCGCTGGTCAAGTGCGGTATTCGAGTGCTCGCTCGAACACCGTTTTGGACGCTGGTCCGCCGGGTACCGATGTGTCACGGTTGGTGTCCACCTAGCCGGCGTGCTGGCCGACCGAGCAGGGAGACGGCATGGGGAAGCACGTGACCAGTCGGGCTTTCACTCCTGTGGACCGGCAACGCTATCGAGACAAGATGCAGCGCGGCCTCGACGCGTTGGCGCGGATGCTCGCCGAGGGCAACTTCTCCTTCCCGCACCAGCAGATGGGGCTGGAGATGGAGCTGAGCCTCGTCGACGAGCGGATGGAGCCGTCGATGTCGAACTCGGTGGTGCTGGAGAAGATCAACGATCCTTCCTTCACCACCGAGTTGGGCCAGCACAACATCGAGCTCAACGTGCTGCCCCGCGCGCTCGCCGGGGACGGCGCGCTGGAGCTGGAGCACGAGCTGCGCAAGGCGCTGCTGCGCGCGGACGGCAAGGCGCAGGACGCGAACGCGAAGCTGGTGCTGATCGGCACGCTGCCCACGTTGCAGCGCGGGCACTTCGACCCGGGCTGGTTGTCGCACAACCCGCGGTACTCGCAGCTCAACGAGCAGATCTTCACCGCCAAGGGCGAGGAGATGCTGCTGGACATGGAGGGCGCCCCGCTCGGCGACGGCGGCCCGGAACAGCTCCGGTGCTACGCGGACTCCATCGTTCCCGAATCCGCGTGCACATCAGTGCAACTGCATCTGCAAGTGGCACCCGAGGACTTCGCCGCGCATTGGAACGCCGCACAATGCCTGGCCGGAGTGCAGCTGGCGATCGGCGCGAACTCCCCGTTCCTGCTCGGCAAAGCGCTCTGGCACGAGACGCGGGTGCCGCTGTTCCAGCAGGCCACCGACACCCGGCCGCAGGAGCTCAAGAACCAGGGCGTGCGCCCGCGGGTGTGGTTCGGGGAACGCTGGATCACCTCGATCTTCGACCTGTTCGAGGAGAACGTCCGCTACTTCCCCGCCCTGCTGCCGGAACCGGAGGAGGAGGACCCGGTGGCCGCGCTGCAGGCCGGGCGGGCGCCGACGCTGGCGGAGCTGCGGCTGCACAACGGCACCATCTGGCGGTGGAACCGCCCGGTGTACGACCTGGTGGACGGCGTTCCGCACCTGCGGGTGGAGAACCGGGTGCTCCCGTCGGGACCGAGCGTGCCGGACGTGATGGCCAACGCCGCGTTCTTCTACGGCGTGCAGCGCGCGCTGACCGAACAGGACCGTCCAGTGTGGACTCAGATGTCGTTCGCCGCGGCGGAGGAGAACTTCTACACCGGCGCCCGGCACGGCATGGACTCGCACCTGTACTGGCCGGGCGCGGGCTGGATCACCCCGGATGAGCTGGTGCTGCGCCGCCTGCTGCCGATGGCGCACGAGGGCTTGCGGCTGTGCGGGGTCTCCGACGCGGCGCGGGAGCACACGCTCGGCGTCATCGAAGCGCGCTGCCTGCGCAAGCAGACCGGCTCGTCGTGGCAGCGGGACGTGGTGGCGCGGCTGGAGCAGCGCGGCCACGACCGGCAGGCGGCGCTGACGGGAATGCTGCGGCGCTACGTGGAACTCACCGACGCCGGCGAACCGGTGCACGACTGGCCCGTGGAGTGAGGCGCGAAAACCCCTGTGCGCGGGCCTTCGGTCCCGGTGATTGAGATCAACCCCGCCCGGACTGCGGCGGCCGGACAGTTGCTACTAGATTTGCCATTGCTAGGGACTGTCAGCGATACGCGCACAGGGAGACGCTCAATGGCTCAGTACGTGCTGCCCGAGTTGGATTACGACTACGCGGCGCTGGAGCCCGCGATCTCGGGTGAGATCAACGAGCTGCACCACAGCAAG
>NZ_JBSFWJ010000091.1:0-17793 GCF_053592695.1 Saccharopolyspora sp. NPDC002578
GCGAGAAGGAAGCTGAGAACCCGCGGGTGAGCGGCTTCTCGACGTGGGCTATTCGCTTCGCGAATACAGGCACGGCCTTCGGCCGCAAGGCAGGCGGGCTTCGCCGCCCAAGGCACGGCCTTCGGCCGCCAGGCACGGCTTCGCCGCTGATTGGAAGCGGTGAGAAGAAGGGCTCCGGGGAGGGGCGGCACGGGAATCCCGTGCCGCCCCTTTTTCGTGCGCCGGGGACGTCCGGGCGGGGCTTCGCCGTGGGCGGGATTGTCGGTGTTCGGGTGCAGGATGGGTCCGTCCGGGGCGAGGCCGGGGGCTTGGACGGGGCGGTGCGACGTCGACCTGCGGTTATCGAACTTGTGTTCGCTCTTTGGTGTGAACGCCTTGACGGCGGCGCCGTGGCCAGGGTTTACTTAGGTCAATCGAACGCAAGTTCGATCTCTGGAAAAGGCCGGGAACGGCCTGGGTGGTCCGGGACGCGGGGTTCTCGGCCCGCTGGAATCCGGAGGTTCCCCCGCGTCGCGGGGGCGTGCGGGAACGACGGGTGATCGTCAACGGGTGATGTCGAGGAAGGGGTGCAACGGCAACAGCGGTGGTCCGCGAGCGAGGGGCCGCCGGAAGGACTGGAAGAACTGGAAGAACTCTGGAGCGATCGCCGTCGGGGGGCGGTTGCTCCACGGGGTGGTGTCGTTCGGGTGCAGACGACACGACCTCTCCGCTGTCTCCCCACAGCGGACGTGGATGCCCGAGAAGGGGTCGGGCATCCCTGCGAACGAGGTGGGGAGACAGCGGATGTCCGCGAGTACGCCCTTGGTGGCGTTGGACGGGGTGGCCACGGCTCACGGGGTGTCCGTGGCCTCCTCGGCCGCAGAGGTGGGCGGCGATCCCGTTGCGGGACGGGTGCTGCCCACGCGGGCGGAATTCGCCGCCGTGCTGCCATGGCCAGGCCTGCGCCGTGGCAGCACGGTGGCGGTGCACGAATCGACTTCGCTGCTGTTCGCCTTGCTGTCCGAGGCGACGGCGGCGGGATCTTGGGCGGCCGTGGTCGGGCTGCCCGGTCTCGGGCTGGCCGCGGCGGCCGAGGCCGGGGTGGAGCTGTCCCGGCTGGCCTTGGTCCCGCGACCGGGCGACGACCCGGTCGCGGTGATCTCAGCCTTGCTCGACGGGGTGGACCTGGTGGTGGTCGGTCGACCGGGGCTGGTGACCGAGGCCGATGCCCGCCGGTTGTCCACGCGGGCTCGGCACCGTGGCGCGGTGCTGCTGCCGTTCGGTTCCTGGCCGGGGGCCGAAGTGCGGTTGCGCTGCACGCAGGCGCGCTGGCACGGCCTCGGGCAGGGCCATGGTCACCTGCGGGAGCGGGAGATCACGGTGGGGGCGAGCGGTCGAGGCGCGGCTTCCCGGCCGCGTTCGTGCCGGTTGCTCTTGCCGGGCCGAGGTGGACCGGTGGCGTCGCCGGTGCCGGACGCGGAGGTCGGTGAGCCGCCGGTCCGGATTCCGGGCGACGGGCAGGACGGCCTGGCCGGTCGAGGCGCGGAGGGCGGAAGCGGTCCGGACGCTTCGGACGGCTGGGTGGTCCCGGGAATGCCGGGCGGCTCCGCGCGGACCGACCGAGGACGCGGGGCGCTGCGTTCGGTGGCGGGTGGCGACCGTGCCGGATGACGTCGCGGGCCGTTCCTCTCCCGGCCGGGCAGTGGAGGGCTTCGCCGATCCGGGCGCGGTGGAGCCGGATGCGCGGCCCGGTCGCGCGGTGCGGCGGTTCCTCGTGTGGTGCCCGGATTGGCCGGTGGTCGCCGCGGCGCTGGCCGACGGGCTCGGCCCGCTGGCACCCGCCGCGGTGTTCAGCGCGAACCGGGTGTTGGCCTGTTCGGCGACGGCGCGGGACGCCGGAGTGCGGCGCGGGATGCGGCGCCGGGAAGCGCAGGGGCGGTGCCCGGAGCTCGCGGTGTCCGAGCACGACCCCGCGCGGGACGCGCGGCTGTTCGAGCCGGTCGTGGCGGCGGTGGAGCAGCTCACGCCCGGCGTGGAGATCGTGCGCCCGGGGCTGGTGGCGGTCCCGGCACGCGGGCCGGCGCGGTACTTCGGGTCGGAGGACGCCGCCGCGGAACGGCTGGTCGACCAGGTCGCCGCGCGAGCCGGGGTGGAATGCCAGGTGGGAGCGGCCGACGGGCTGTTCGCCGGAGTGCTCGCGGCTCGGCGCGGAGTGCTGGTGGCAGCGGGCGGGAGCCGGGAGTTCCTCGCCCCGCTCGACATCGCCGAGATCGACCAGCCCGCGCAGCGGCTCACGACGGACCGGGCGGAACTGGTGGATCTGCTGCGCCGCTTGGGCATCCGCACGCTCGGCGAGTTCGCCGCGCTGGTGCCCGGTGACGTCGCGACCCGCTTCGGCGCAGATGCGCTGCTGGCTCAGCGCGCCGCGCGCGGCGAGGAAGAACGCCCGCCGGATCGGCGGCGCCCGCCGCCGGAGCTGGCGGTCACCGAGCGGCTGGATCCACCGGTGGACCGGGTGGACGCCGCCGCGTTCGCCGCGAAGTCGCTGGCGGAACGGCTGCACCTGCTGCTGGGCGAGCGCGGTCTCGCCTGCACGCGGCTGGGCATCTCGGCGCGGACCGAGAACGGCGAACAGCTGCACCGGGTGTGGCGGTGCGCGGAGCCGCTGACCCCGGCCGACACCGTGGACCGGGTGCGCTGGCAGCTCGACGGCTGGCTCAGCGCCCGCTCGCGGGAACCCCGCCCCACCTCAGGGGTGGCGGTGCTGGAGCTGTGCCCGGAGGAGGTCGTGGGCGCGGGCGGGCTCCAGCTGGACCTGATGCGCTCGGCCACCGGCGCAGCCGATGCTCGTGCGGGCAGGGCGTTCGTGCGCGTGCAAGGTCTGCTCGGCCCGGACCAGGTGCTGGTGGGAATCCCGTCCGGCGGCCGGGACGCGCGGGATCGGGTGACGCTGGTGCCGTGGGGCGCGGAGCGTCGCCCGCAGCGGGAACCGGATCGGCCGTGGCCGGGGCGGATTCCGGCGCCGTCGCCGTCGGTGCTGCCCGAGTCGCCGTGGCCCGCGACGGTCCTGGACGCGGCGGGAGAGCCGGTGCGGATCACCTCCCGGCTGGAGCTGACCGCACCGCCGCACCGGGTGCTGGTGCGGGGACGCGCGCGGACGGTGGTCGGCTGGGCCGGGCCGTGGCCGCTGCGGGAGCGCTGGTGGGACCCGCCTCGCGGCGCCCCGGACGCGGCGGGTCCGGCGGCGTCCGCCTCGGGTGCCGGGCCGGAGGTGGCGGGGGCAGGTGTCTCGCCGGGAACGGTGGCGCGGATGCAGGTCGTGCTGGCCCCGGCCGGGGAGACCGGCCGCGCGGAGCCGGGCACCGTCGCGCCGGTCCGGAACCTGCCGAGCGGTCGGGCCCCGCAGCGGCCGTCGCCCGGACGCGGGCACCGGCACGCGGAACCGGCCGGACCTGGTGCGCACGACCGGGGCGGCCGCTCCTCGCGCCCGGACGACGGGTCCGGGGCGGAGTTCGATGCGAACTCGCCTGGCTCCGGGGCCACCGGCGGGCCGCAGGCCGCGGCGGGCGGAGATCCCGATGAGCAGGGCGAAGTAGCCCTGCTGCTGGTGCACGAGAACGACGAGTGGTGGGTGCAAGGGGTGTACAGGTGAGCTGGTTCAATCCGCCGCAGTCCTGGTCGGAACTGGAAAAGGCGTTGTCCGGCAAGGGAACCCTGCCGCGCGACGAGTCCTTCCCCGGCGACGGCGGGGACAGCCCGGCCTGGACCCGGGCCCGCGCGCCCTACGCGGGCGGCGGTGAACCCGCCGTCGCGGCGGTGCCGTACGCCGAACTGCACGCGCACTCGCACTTCAGCTTCCTCGACGGCGCGAGCTACCCGGAGGAACTGGTCGCCGAAGCGGCCCGGCTCGGGCTGGAATCGGTGGCGCTGACCGACCACGACGGCATGTACGGGGTGGTGCGCTTCGCGGAGGCCGCCGCCGAACACGGCATGCGCACCCTGTTCGGCTCCGAGCTGAGCCTCGGCCCGGCGGGCGGGCGGGCGAGCGGGCGCACCGGGGAACCGGACCCGCCGGACCGGCACCTGCTGGTGCTGGCCCGCGACCCGGCGGGCTACGGCCGGTTGTGCCGGGCGATCAGCACCGCGCAGCTGCGCGGGCAGGAGAAGGGCCGGCCGCAGTACGACTTGGCGGAACTCGCCGCGGAGGCCGCGGGCCACTGGCTGGTGCTGACCGGCTGCCGCAAGGGCGCGGTGCGCTCGGCGTGGGAGTCCGGCGGGATGTCGGCGGCGTCGGCGGAACTGGACCGGTTGGTGGCGCTGTTCGGCGCGGACAACGTGGCGGTGGAGCTGACCGATCACGGAGCTCCGGAGGATTCGGTGCGCAACGACGCGCTGTACGAGCTGGCGCGGCGCCACGACCTGCGGGCGGTGGCGTCCACGGCGGCGCACCTGGCCACCCCCAGCCGGGAGCGGGTCGCGTCGGTGCTGGCGGCGATCCGCGCGCGCAGCAGCCTGGACGCGATGGACGGCTGGCTGCCGCCGTCGGCGGCGGCGCACCTGCGTTCCGGGGCGGAGATGGAGCGCCGGTTCGCCCGCTACCCGGGCGTGGTGGCCGCCGCCGCGGAACTGGGCCGGGAGTGCGCGTTCGACCTGCGCCTGGTGGCGCCGCGGCTGCCGCCGTTCGACGTCCCGCCGGGGCGCACCGAGGCGGGGCACCTGCGGGAGCTGACGATGCGGGGAGCGCTGGACCGCTACGGCCCGCCGCAGCGGAGCCCGGCCGCCTACCGGCAGCTGGAGCACGAGCTGGCGGTGATCGAACAGCTGGACTTCCCCGGTTATTTCCTGGTGGTGCAGGACATCGTGCGGTTCTGCCAGGAGCAGGACATCTTGTGCCAGGGCCGGGGTTCGGCGGCGAACTCGGCGGTGTGCTTCGCGCTGCGGATCACCAACGCGGACCCGGTGCGCTACGAGCTGCTGTTCGAGCGGTTCCTGGCGCCGGAGCGGGACGGCCCGCCGGACATCGACCTGGACATCGAGTCGGACCGCCGCGAAGAGGTGATCCAGTACGTCTACCGCAAGCACGGCCGCACGCACGCCGCGCAGGTGGCGAACGTGATCTCGTACCGGCCGAAGTCGGCGGTGCGCGACGTGGCGCGGGCGCTGGGGCATTCGCCGGGGCAGCAGGACGCGTGGAGCAAGCAGGTGGAGAGCTGGCACGAGCTGCCCCCGGACGACGAGATCCCGAGCCAGGTGACGGAGCTGGCGAACGAGCTCATCGGGTTCCCCCGGCACCTGGGCATCCACTCCGGCGGCATGGTGCTCTGCCACCAGCCGGTGAGCGAGGTGTGCCCGGTGGAGTGGGCGCGGATGCCGGGCCGCACGGTGCTGCAGTGGGACAAGGACGACTGCGCCGCGGCGGGCCTGGTGAAGTTCGACCTGCTGGGCCTGGGCATGCTCTCGGCGCTGCACTACGCGATCGACCTGGTCGCCGAGCACCACGGCCGCCGCGTCGACCTGGGTGAGCTGGACCTGGCCGACGACGCGGTGTACGAGATGCTGCGCCGCGCCGACGCGATCGGCGTGTTCCAGGTGGAGAGCCGGGCCCAGCTGGCGACGTTGCCGAGGTTGAAGCCGCGGGAGTTCTACGACTTGGTGGTGGAGGTGGCGCTGATCCGACCCGGTCCGATCCAGGGCGGCTCGGTGCACCCCTACATCCGCCGCCGCAACGGCCTGGAGGAGTGGGAGTACGAGCACCCGCTGATGGAGGGCGCGCTGGCGAAGACCTTGGGCGTCCCGCTGTTCCAGGAGCAGCTGATGCAGCTGGCGGTGGACGTCGCGGGCTTCTCCGCGGCGGAGGCCGACGAGCTGCGCCGGGCGATGGGCGCGAAGCGCTCCGGGGAGCGGATGCGGCGGCTGCGGGACCGGTTGTTCGAGGGGATGGCGGCCAACGGCATCGGCGAGGAGCTGGGGGAGCGGGTGTACGCGCGGCTGCTGGCGTTCGCCAACTACGGCTTCCCGGAGAGCCACGCGTTGAGCTTCGCGCTGCTCGTGTTCGCCAGCGCCTGGTTCAAGCGCTACTACCCGGCGGCGTTCTGCTCGGCGTTGCTCAAGGCGCAGCCGATGGGGTTCTACTCGCCGCAGTCGCTGGCCGCGGACGCGCGCAGGCACGGGGTCCGGGTGTTCGGGCCGGACGTGAACGCGAGCCGGGTGCGGGCTGACCTGGAGGCGGACCCGGAGTCGGACGGTGGGAAGGCGGTGCGGCTGGGGTTGGCGTCGGTGCGCACCGTCGGCGAGGGCGTCGCGGAGCGGCTGATGGCCGAGCGCGCCGAGCACGGCCCGTTCGCGGATCTGGTGGACGTGGCGCGGCGGGTGTCGTTGACGGCGCCGCAGATGGAGGCGCTGGCCACGGCGGGGGCGTTCGGCTGCTTCGGCTTGTCCCGCAGGGAGGCGTTGTGGAACGCGGCGGCCGCCGCCGGGGACCGTCCGGACCGGTTGCCGGGCACGACGGTGACGGCGGCGGCTCCGGTGCTGCCCGGCATGGACGGGGTGGAGCTGGCGGCCGCGGACGTGTGGGCGACGGGGGTGTCCCCGGACAGCTTCCCGGTGCAGTTCCTGCGTTCCCGGCTGGACGAGCTGGGGGCGGTCCCGGCCGCCGGTCTGTCCGATGTGGAGCACGGGAGCCGGGTGCTGGTCGGGGGTGCGGTGACGCACCGGCAGCGCCCGGCCACGGCGGGCGGCATCACCTTCCTGAACATGGAGGACGAGACCGGGATGATCAACGTGGTGTGCTCGCCGGGGCTGTGGGCGCGCTACCGCTCGGTGGCCCGCGGCAGTGCCGCGCTGCTGGTCCGCGGGACGGTGGAGCGCACCGAGGGCGTCGTGAACCTCCGAGCCGACCGCCTCCAGCGCCTCGACATGCGAGTCCCCTCCACCTCCCGAGACTTCTGCTGACCCCGCCCTCTGACCCCACGCCCTGTGGACACCTCACGCCCCTGTGGACAACTCCAGCAATTTCGCGAGAAATTGAAACGCCCCACCGCCACCGAAGATCACTCAATAGCCCACTGATCTGCGGTTTCGGGTGGAAGTTCCGGGTGGGCCGGTCGGTGCTGCCTCGCAAATTCTCGCGAAATTGCGGGTGGTTGAACAAGGTGTGGCCGGGTGGGCGGGGGTGTTTCGGGGGCCTTGATCGTGGAGTTGTGCACAGGGGTGGTGCTTTCGGGGCGGGGTCAGGTCGTGCCGCAGCGGCGGAGGGCGAGCAGGACGTAGGTGCGCGCCACCTGCTCCAGCTCGGCCACGGAGACCTGCTCGTCGTGGGCGTGGGCGTAGCCGATGTCGCCGGGGCCGAACTGCAGCGTCGGGACGCCGGCCGCGGCGTACTGCCGGAGGTCGGTGCCGTACGGGGCGCCCAGCACCGCGGGCTCGGCGCCACCGGCGTCGAGCACCGCGCCGCGGGTCTCCTCCAGCAGCGGATGCCCCTTCGGTAGCCGCCCGCTGGCGAACACGCCGCCGGGCCAGCTCACCCGCACCGGGTGCTCCGCGAACCACGGGTCGTCGGCGCAGGCCCGCGCGATGGCGGTGGTGAACTCCTCCTTCGCCTGCGCGAGGTCCTCGTCCAGCCGCACCCCGTACCGGCCCTCGGCGACGGCGAGGTCGGGCACCGTGCTGGCCCAGTCCCCGGCCCGGACCACACCCACCGACAGCGGGTACGGCAGTTCCAGGTGCGCGACGAGCGGGTCCGGGTCGGCGTTGCGCCGCGCCTCCAGCTCCCGCAGCGCGGGCAGCAGCCCGGCCAGCCCGTCGACGGCGTTCACCCCGCGCAGCCGGGTGGAGCCGTGCGTGCTCTGACCGCTGATCTCCAGCCGGAACGTGAGCGATCCGCCGTTGGCGGCGACGATGGTGCCCCCGCTGGGTTCGGCGAGCACGCACGCCGCGGCCCGGTGCCCGCGCCGCAAGGTCGCGAACGCGCCGAGCCCGCCGTCCTCCTCGCCGACCACCGCGTGCACCCCGACGGGCCGCCGCAGCGAGATCCCCGCCGTGCGCAGCGCTTGCAGCGCGCCGAGGAACGCCGCGATGCCGCCCTTCATGTCGCAGGTACCGCGCCCGGCGGCGATGCCGTCGCGCACGCGCAGCGCGTACGGGTCGCGATCGGGCCAGCGATCCAGGTCGCCGGGCGGCACGACGTCGGTGTGCCCGCAGAACACCAGCGCCGGATCACCGTCGCCCGCGACGCCGACGCACCCGTAGGCCGCGTCCCGCTGCGCTTCCTGACCGGGGAAGCCGGGCTGCGCGGTGAGCTCGTCGAGATCGATCCGCCAGTGGTCCACCCGGTGCCCGAGGCCGCGGAGCCGGTCGGCGCACCACTGCTGCGCGTCCTGCTCGCCGGTGGTGCCGCCGACGCTGGGGATGGCGACGAGTTCCCGCAGGTCCTGGAGGATTCCGTCGAGGTCGACCGCGTCCAGCGCCCGGCGCTCGACCTCGGAGTGCGCGGATTCGCCGTGCTCGAAGCTGCTGCGATAGGTCGTCACGCCCCGAGTGTGGCGCATGGTCGTCGGGACGTGGCGGGCCTGCTACTACCATTCCGGCGTGGCCGAAGGCGACAAGACCGAGCGTGAGTTCGAAATCGGGAAAGACGGGCTGGGCGGCATCGTCGTCGGAATGGACGGCAGCCCCGCGAGCTTCCACGCCGCCGCGTGGGCGGCCGGACTGGCCCGTCGCGAACGCGCGCGCCTGGTCCTGGTGTACGTCGAGGCGGTGGGCGGGGTGGCCTACTGGTCCCCGATGGGGGTCGCGGTGGCCAGCGAAGCCGCCGAAAGCCTCGTCGAGGAGTTGAAGAAGGAGGTCGTGGCGCACCTGCGCTACATCGACATCGACTGGGACTTCGTGCACCACCGCGGTGATCCGGCGGTGGGCCTGGAGCAGGTCGCCGAGCAGTACCGGGCCGACCTGATCGTCGTGGGCCGGTCCCGGCGGCGCGGCGGACTCCTCGGTACCGTTCCCGCGACGCTCGTCGTGGAAGCGGTGCGTCCCGTGGTGGTCGTTCCGTAACCGCCATTCATTCTCGGCCGGATTAATCTTTCTTCCGCTCCGCCGAATGGTGGACTCGAATGCGGGCGATCTTGATCCGGTCTCACGGATCGGCCGTCCGTGTGAAGATGTCGGCATGAGCGAGGACGGGCCTGGATTCGAGCAAGGGCCGAACACCGTGTGCTTTAGCTGCGCGGGGTTCCGCAAAGTGAGTGAACCGCGCCTGTACGTCATCCAAGCCACGCGGGAGACCGAGACGGGCATGTCGATGGGCGAGTGGCGCAGCTGCCCCCATTGCGGCGGAGCGGGCCGGTTGCCGGGATTGCAACCGCCGATCTGATCAATTCTCATCCGCGCACCCCGCTGCACCGCTCGGAGCACCCCCAGCGCACTGCGACGACCACGGGTGACCGGTCCGGTTCCGAGCGCGCTCTGCGAAGCTGGGCGCATGGCAGAGGCGCAACGCACCATCGGCGAGGATTTCACCGACGCGGTCCTGACCGGTGCGGAATGGGACGGCCGGGAATTCGAGCAGTGCGATTTCACCGACGCCGACCTCGGCGCGTTGCGCACGCGCAACTGCGTGTTCACCGAATGCACCTTCACCCGCACCGATTTCGCCGAGTCGCGGCATCGGGCGACCGCCTTCCGATCGTGCCGGTTCACCCGCGCGGTGCTGCGCGATTCCAGCTTCGACGGGTGCAGCCTGCTCGGATCGTCGTTCATGGACTGCAGATTGCGGCAGTGGGTGCTGCGCGAGACGGACCTGACGCTGGCCGGGATGGGCCGCGCCGACCTGCGCAAGGTCGACCTGCGCGGCATCCGGTTCCGGGAGGCCAACCTCAGCGAAGCCGACCTGCGCCGCTGCGACCTCCGGGACGCGGACCTGGTCGGCGCGCGGCTGCTCGGCACGAAGCTCGACGACGCCGACCTGCGCGGAGCCCGCATCGACGCGGACGGCCTAGCGCAGAGCTCCCTCACCGGAGCACGAGTAGACATGCAAACAGCCCTAGCCTTCGCCACGTCGATGGGGCTTCGCGTGGAGTGAGCCGGTCGTTTTGCTTTGGGGGTCGGGTGGCGGAACCTCAGCCGGTCTCTCGCTGCGGGATCTTTTTCCCTAGTGGCTCCGCCACGAGGGAAAAAGCTGTCCTCGCGAGAGACCGGCTGAGAACCCGCGGGTTGTCACCTTTTTGACGTGGGCTATGTGCTTCGCACATACAGGCACGGCTACGCCGCAAAGCAGGCGTGGCTTCGCCCGCCCACAGGCACGGCTACGCCGCAAAGCAAGCGTGGCTTCGCCCGCCCACTGCGTGGCTTCGCCCGCCCACAGGCACGGCTACGCCGCAAAGCAAGCGTGGCTTCGCCCGCCCACTGCACGGCTTCGCCCGCCTGAGGCACGGCTTTCGCCGCTAGGGCACGGCTTTCGGTTGTGGGCAGGTGGGGCCTCGGCGCACGCTGCGCGGGTTGGCCGGGGTGCGGCGGGCTTGCTCGTTTCGTCCTTACGGCGCTGGGGTTTTAAGGCAAGAAAGAACCGGCATCGCCCCAAGGCGGTGCCGGTTCTCGTTGTGCTGCTGGGTTATTCGTTCGGTGGGCGCTGGGCGTCGTTGATCTCCTGCAAGGTGCCGTCGGCGAGGAGGTCGTTCACCGAACCGGGCAGCACGTAGGCGGTGCCGCCGCCGGGCTGCTCGAACCACGGGACCGCCGTGCCGCGCAGCGCCTGCACCGGCCGCTGCACGCGGAACGCCGCGTACTGGCGGGTGGACCACTGCGGCGGCAGCGAACGCTGGCTGTACGGCGTGTGCGCGGCGTAGGTGACGTTGCCCGCCGGGTCGCCGAAGCGGTCCAGCTCGGTGCCGGGCTGCAGCACGAGGGTCCGCCGGTCCCGGTACAGCGTCAACGGCGGTTCGCCGCGCAGCGGCTGGATGTTCCCGGCCGGCTGCTGCTGTTGCTGGGGGTGCGGCTGCTGCTGCTCACCCGGGCCGTTCTGCGGCGGGCGCTTGATCGGCCCGCCGGGGCGGCCCTGCGGCTCGCCCTGCGGTCCCTGCGGGCCCGGTCCCTGCCGCGGCGGACCGGCCATGCCGGGTCCGGGCGGGCCGGGACGGCGCTCGGCGCCCCCGGTCGGAGCGGCACCCGGGCCGCCGTGCGGGCCCTGCGGTCCGGGGCCGCCCGCGGGCGGGCGTCCGGCCGGGTCCTGCTCGGGGCGCGGACCGCCGCGCTGCGGCAACGGCTGGTTCGCCGGTGCCTGCTGGCCACCGGGGCCTTGCTGCGGGCCGGGGCCCTGCGGTCCGCCCGGCCCCTGCGGCGCCTGGCCTTGACCGGGGCCCTGCGGGGTCGGGGCGAAACCGTTCGGCGCCGCGCCGTTGGAGGCCGCGCCGTTGGGGGCGGCGCCGTTGACGTTCGAGCCGGGCTGCACCGTCGGCAGCGGCTGGAACCGGGTCGCCTCCGCGTCGGGAGCGGCGGCGGTCTGGAAGTCGCCGCCGTCGGCGGATTCCGCCTCGGCCGGTCCCTGGTTCGCGGTGAACAGGAAGTGCCCGCCGGTGCCCGCCTCGGGCTGGCGCTGCGCCGGCTCGGGCGGGGTGCTGCCGCGGCGAGGCAGGTCACCGATCGGGGCGCGCTGGGCCTCGGCCCCCGCGTCCGGTTCGGCGTTCGCCGCTTCGCGCTGAGCGCCTGCCGAGCGGTCCTCCGCCGGGCCGGACTCGGCACCCGCGGTCTCGAACTCGGCGGGCTCGGCCGCGGCGTCGTCCGGCTCCTCCCGGTGGTCCTTGAACAGGCCGTCGGCAGGGGATTCGGGCGTGCTGCCGAACGCGGCGAACCCACCGGACCCGCCGGACCCGCTGCGCTCGTCGGACGAGGCGGCGAATCCCGCGGCGGCACCGGAGACCAGCGCGGCACCGCCGACGGCGGCGGGGGCCTCGGCTTCCGGCTCCGCGGCGCGGGCCACGTCGGGCTCGGGCGCGGACGGTTCCGGAACCTCCGGCGCGTCCACCGCGGCCTCCGGCAGCGAACGCCGCCGCTGGTCCTCGGCGGCGGGCAGCGGCGCCGTGCTGGACAGCAGCAGGCTGCCGAGCAGGAACGCCGCCGCCTGATCGGCGTGCTCGAAGTGCAGGTCGCCGTGCAGGTCGTCCTCGCCCGCGGTGACGACCCAGCCGGGTTCGTCGCGCAGCAGGCAGCGCGCGTCGGCGGAGTGGCTGCCGATGCGGTACTCGTGGCCGTCGACGCCCAGCTCGGTGAGCCGGTCGTGCAGCCGCGCCAGGATCGCCTGCGTCTCGTCGAGGTCCTCGTCGGCGTCGACGCCGTGGCGCGACCCGGGTTCCTCGTCCGCGTCGCCCAGGTCCAGCCCGGCCGGAGCCTGCTCGACGCGTTCCGCGTCGTGGTCGATCAGCGGCTCCGAATCGTGGGTGAGCAGCGGCAGGTCCGCCTCGGCCGGGGCCTGCTCGGAGAGCTCGTCGCGGTGGGTGAGCAGCGGAGTGCTCGCCGCGAAGCCGGTGTCGGGGCGGGGAGCCGCGAACGCGTTCGCGTCGGCGGGGGCGTCCTGCCACGACTCGGCCGGGGAGTCCTCGCGCGCCTGGGCGGGCGCGGGCAGCCGCACCGCGAAGTCCTCCTCCACGCGCGGCGTCTCGCCGGTGGCCTGGTCGTCGTAGCCGGCTTGGCCGGTCGCGTCGGCCTGGTCGAAGTCCGGCTGGTCGAACAGCTCGCGCACGGCCGCGTCCCGAGTGCGGTCGTCGACCTCGGCGAGGGCGAACCGGCGGGAGCGGACGTGCTCGACGAGCTCCGGCTGCGGCGGCACGCCGTACTGCACCAGGTAGTACGGGACCGCGCCCGGCCACACCCACACGCCGTCGGTGTGCCAGGTGGAGGGCACCGATGCGGGCGCGTTCGGGTCGAGCAGGTCGTCGTCGTTGTCGCGCGAGGCGAGCACGATCGGCGCGTTCTCCAGGTAGTGGCGCAGCGCGCCGACCTCGTCCTGGTGCACCGGCGCGCGGGTCGCCACCAGCGGGCGCCCCTGCTCGTCGAAGTCGTCGAACACCAGCGCCGTGCGGAACCCGGCGCCCGGTTCGTCCGAAGTGGACGTTTCGGGCGGCTCGGGGCGGGCCTGCTCGGCGGCGGCGCCGAACGCGGGAGCCTGCTCCGGGGCGTGCTGCTCGGGACGGGACGGTTCCCGCACCGGCAGCTCGGGCCCGGCCTGTTCCGGGGCGGGGCGTTCCTGGGCGGCGGGCACCTGTCCCGTCGGCTGCGGTGCGACCGGAGCCTGCGCGGCCGGCGCCTGGGGGGCGGGCGCCTGCTGCTGGGCCGGTCCGGGACCGGCCGGGTCCGCCGGGGCGGTCGCGGCGTCCAGCTTCCCCCGCATCCAGTCCGGCACGTTGTCGTCGGTGCGCGGGTAGCGGCGCAGCTCGTCGACGTACGCGGCGCGCGGCAGCGGGCGCTGCCACTGCGGCTCGGCGTCGAAGTTGATGTCGATGCGGTAGCTCGACGGCCGCTCCACCACGTAGAGCGCGCTGAGCCAGGTACCCACATCGGGCCGGTACATGCCCTCGCGGAGGTGCTCGAAGATCGCCCATAGTTCTTCGGGCGGCTCCCACGGTTCGGTGCCCCCGTCCTGGGCGGCGACCTCCCCGAGCAGATCCTGGTACTCGCCCGTGGCGCGGTACTCGACCGTGATCTGCTGCCAGTCCTCAGGTGCGGCCTGCAACAGCAGGACGCCGATCCTGCGGGCTATCTGTTCCTGCTCTTCCGGACTGATCGCTGTCGGACGCGACATGGGTGACATCCTCCCCCTCTCATCCAGGCACACCGACCCCACCCCGCGAAAACGCTACTCGAAGGGTCGATCGTGGTGTGTCTTCCCGGGTGAGTTCGGTGCAATGGTTCGGCGCCGTGAGCTCGGCGGTGATCGTCGGGTGGGCTGTTCCGAGCTCCAAAGCCTGCCTTGTGGATGCTCCGAGCGACATCACACCACCAGGTGTGATCCGGTGAACGATAATTCGGTGGCCGTCACAGGTGCGCCCCGGCACAGTGATCCGAGTGCTGCGCCCCTACCTGCTGCTCGCCCAGGTCCCGCACGCCTTCGCGCTGCTCGGCGCCTGCCTGCTGGCGCGGCTGCACCAACCGGCGATCAACCTGGTGCTCACCTTCCTGATCGCGGACTGGACCGGGTCGTACGCGGCGGGTGGCGTCGTCGGCGGCGCGATCACCGTCGGTCAGGCCGTCGCCGGACCGTTCCGGGGTCGCGCCGCGGACCGGTCGGGGCCGTCGAAGGTGCTGCTGATCACGGGCTGCGGTTACGGGCTCGGGCTGGGGCTGATCGCGCTGCTCGCGCGGCCGGGCGGCTGGTTGCCCGCGTCGTGGTGGTGGCTGCTGCTGCCCGTGGCGTTCGCCACGGGGTTGTCGTTCCCGCCTTCCGGGCAGGTCGGGCGGGCCATGTGGGTGCGGATCGCCGACGGCCCCGCCCGGCAGGCGGCGTTCGCCGTCGAGGCGACCGCGCAGGAGCTGCTTTTTGTGGCCGCCCCGATCCTCGCCGCGTTCGCCGTGGCCGCGCAGGGCGCGTTCGCGGCGACCCTGTGGTGCGGCGCGTTCGGCGCGCTCGGTGCAGCCGTGTTCGCCGCGACGCTGCGGCGGGCCGGGCTGCGGGCGGTGCCGCCGGAGGTGGCGGACCGGGGCGGGGCGTCGTTGCTCGCGGCGCCGGGCTTCGGTCTCCTGCTCGGCTTCGGCTGCCTGATGATCGGCGGTGTGATCACCGTGGACCTGCTGATCGTCGGCTGGGCGCGGGAGCGCGGCACCCCGGAGCTGGCGGGCTACCTGGCGGCGGCGTGGGCGATCGGCTCGCTGGTCGGCGGGCTGCTGCTGGGCGCGGCGGCCGGTCGGCCGCGGGTGTGGTTGCGCGGCGCGCTGGCCGTCGCGGGCATCGTCGCGCTCGTCCCGGTGCTGCCGCCGGTGGCCGTTCCCGGCTCGCCGTGGCTGGTGACGGCGGTGCTGCTGGTGGGCGGGCTGGCGATCGCGCCGATGTTCGCGGCGACCAACGCGCGGCTCGGCGAGCTCGCGCCGGAGGGGCGGCGGGCGGAGGCGTTCGGCTGGCTGGCCAGCGCGGGCATGGTCGGCTCGGCGATCGCGGCGCCCGCGACGGGCGCGTTGCTGGACGTGTCCGGCCCGGCCGCGGCCGCCGCGATGGGGGCGGTGCTGGCGGCGGTGGCGGTGTGCCTCGTGGCACACCCCAGCGTCCGGAACTCGCGTCCGGCGCCGTGCGCGGAGGAGACTGCCGCCACGTGAGCGCTCAACCCGATTCCGGTTCCCGTTCCGCCGCGCGCAGCCGAGGCCTCGGCATGCTGGGCGCCGTCGTCGTCGGCGTGGTGCTGGCGGTGCAGTCGCGGCTCAACGGCGCGCTCGGCGCGCAGCTGCACGACGGGCTCGCGGCGGCGCTGATCTCGTTCGGCTCGGGGCTCGTCGTGCTGCTGATCGCGACGTCGTTCATGCCGGTGGCGCGGGCGGGCCTGCGCGCGGTGCGCGACGCGCTGCGCGGGGGAGGGCTGCGCTGGTGGCAGTGCCTCGGCGGGGTCGCGGGCGGGTTCCTCGTGTTCGGCCAGGGCCTGTCGGCGGCGGCGCTGGGCGTCGCGCTGTTCACGGTGGCCGTGGTGGCGGGCCAGGTCGGCAGCGGGTTGGTCGTCGACCGGGTCGGGCTCGGCCCGGCCGGGCCGCAGCGGGTGACCTCGCCGCGCGTGGTGGGCGCGGTGCTGGCGGTGATCGCGGTGCTCGTGGCCGTGTGGGACGAGCTGACCGGGTCGGGCGCGAGCTGGCTGATCCTGGTGCCCGCGCTGGCCGGCATCGGCGTGGCGTGGCAGCAGGCGGTGAACGGGCGGGTGAAGCAGACCGCGGGGTCCCCTGCCGCCGCCGCGGTGATCAACTTCGGGGTCGGCGCGGTGGGGCTGCTGCTGGCCTGGCTGGTGGAGGTCGCGGCGCGCGGCCTGCCGTCCGGGCTGCCCGCGCAGCCGTGGCTCTACATCGGCGGGGTGCTGGGCATCTTCGTGATCGGTGGCGCGGCGGCGCTGGTGCACCGCACGGGGGTCCTGGTGCTGAGCATGGGCATGGTGGCCGGGCAGCTGCTCGGCGCGCTGCTGCTCGACCTGTTCGTGCCCGCGCCCGGCACCGCGGTCCCGGTGACCACGGTGATCGGCGTCGGGCTCACCTTCGTCGCGGTTGCCGTCGCCTCCATCCCGGATCGCACCGCGCGCGCCTGAGCACGGGCCGGACGGCCGGTGATCCGGCCGGGGCCACGTCTGCCACGATTGGCACCGTGAGCGCCACGATCCTGGACGGCAAGGCCACCAAGAACGCGATCTACGACGAGCTGCGGACGCGCGTCGCCCGGCTCGCCGAGCGCGGCGTCACTCCCGGACTGGGGACGGTGCTGGTCGGTGACGACCCGGGCTCGCAGTCGTACGTGCGCGGCAAGCACAACGACTGCGCGAAGCTCGGCATCGCCTCGTTGCGCCGCGACCTCCCGGCCGAGAGCACCCAGGGCGAGCTGGAGGCGGTGCTCGACGACCTCAACGGCGACCCCGCCTGCACCGGCTACATCGTGCAGCTCCCGCTGCCCGCGCACCTCGACGCCGGTCCGCTGCTGGAGCGGGTCGCGCCGGACAAGGACGCCGACGGCCTGCACCCGATCAGCCTGGGCCGCCTGGTCCTCGGCGAACCGGCGCCGCTGCCGTGCACGCCGCGCGGCATCGTGGAGCTGCTGCGGCGCCACGAGGTCGCGCTGGACGGCGCGCACGTCGCCGTCGTCGGCCGCGGCATCACCGTGGGGCGCCCGCTGGGGCTGCTGCTGACCCGGCGCAGCGAGAACGCCACGGTGACCCTGTGCCACACGGGCACTCCGGACCTGGCCGCGGAGGTGCGCCGCGCGGACGTCGTGGTGGCCGCCGCGGGCCGGCCGCACCTGATCACCCCGGACATGGTCAAGCCCGGCGCCGCGGTGCTCGACGTCGGCGTCACGCGCACCGACGAGGGCATCGCCGGGGACGTGCACCCCGAGGTCGCCGAGATCGCCGGGCACTTGTCGCCGAACCCCGGCGGGGTGGGGCCGATGACCCGGGCCATGCTGCTCACCAACGTCGTGGAGGCCGCGGAGCGCCATGTCGGCTGAAGGTTCGGACGGTCATCGCGGGCTGGGCTCTACGATTACCCGGCACTTCGGGCAAGCGTGGGAGGCCGGCATGAACGAACGCTTCGGTGATCGATCGAAGTGGGCGGTGCACGTGCCGTTCGCACTGGTGCTGCTGGTCGCGGCGATCGGTTTCCTGCGGGTGGCGATGCACGCCTGGCGCGAGGGTTCGATGCTGCTGAGCCTGGCGCTGCTGCTAGCGGCGGCGGCACGAGCGTTCTTGACGCGCGACCAGGTGGGCCTGCTCGCAGTGCGCTCCCGCACGGTCGACCTCATCCTCTACGGCGGCTTCGGCCTGGTCCTGATGGCAGTAGCCGTCACCATCGTCGGCGGCCCCCTCGCCTTCTGACCCACAGAACGGCCCCGAAGACCAAGCAGCGGAATCCCACCCCGCAGCCGCCCCTCCCACCACACCCCCGCTGGCCGAAGGCCGTGCCTCGCGGCGAAGCCGTGCAGTGGACGAGCGAGCGAAGTCTGCCTTGCGGCCATAGGCCGTGCCTGTATGCGCGTCAGCGCATAGCCCACGTCGAAAAGCCGCTCACCGGCGGGTTCTCAGCTGTCTTCTCGCGAGGACAGCTTTTTCCCTCGTGGCGGAGCCACTTGGGAAAAAGATCCCGCAGCGAGAAGACAGC
>NZ_JBSFWJ010000092.1:0-17693 GCF_053592695.1 Saccharopolyspora sp. NPDC002578
GGCACGGGCGCTATCGGGATCTTCGAACAAGGTTCGCCTGACCTGCGCCAGCAGGGCGTGGACAACAGCGTGTACTCCTTCTGGCGGAGCCACTCGGAAAAAAGATCCCGCAGCGAGGAAACCGCTGAGGTTCCGCCACCCGGCCCACTACGCAGGCCAAGATCAAACCAAGGGGTCGAGGGCTGCTTCGGTGGCGGCTTCGGGGCCCTGTTCGAGCAGGATTCGGAAGCCGGTCTCGTCCAGCACGGGGACCTTGAGCTGCACGGCCTTGTCGTACTTGGATCCGGGTGAGTCGCCGACGACCACGAACGCGGTCTTCTTCGACACCGAACCGGCGGCGCGGCCGCCGCGGGCCATGATGAACTCCTTGGCCTCGTCCCGGGAGTACGTCTCCAGCGAACCGGTGACCACGATGGACAGACCGGTGAGCGTGCGCGGCACCGACTCGTCCTGCTCGTCGGCCATCCGCACCCCTGCCGCGCGCCACTTGCGCACCACTTCGCGGTGCCACTGCACTTCGAACCACTCGCGGACCGCGGAGGCGATGGTCGGGCCGACGCCGTCCACGGCCGCGATGTCCTCCTCCGCCGCGTCCTCGATGCGCTCCAGCGAACCGAACTCCCGCGCCAGGGCTTGCGCGGCGGTCGGGCCGACGTGCCGGATGGACAGCGCCACCAGCACCCGCCACAGCGGTTTCTCCTTGGCCGCGGCCAGGTTCTTGAGCAGCTTCGCGCCGTTCGCGGAGAGGTTGCCCTCCTTGGTGCGGAACAGCTCCGTCTCCAGCAGCTGCCCCTCGTCGAGGTCGAACACGTCGCCCTCGTCCACCAGCACCCCGGACGACAGCAGCGCGACCGCCGACTCGTAGCCCATCGCCTCGATGTCGAAGGCGCCGCGACCGGCGAGGTGGAACAGACGCTCCCGCAGCTGCGCCGGGCAGGAGCGGGAGTTCGGGCAGCGGATGTCGACGTCGCCCTCCTTCTGCCGGGACAGCGGGGAACCGCACTCCGGGCATTCGGAGGGCATCACGAACTCGCGCTCAGCACCGTCGCGGACGTCCACGACCGGGCCGAGCACCTCCGGGATCACGTCCCCGGCCTTGCGGATCACGACGCGGTCGCCGATGAGCACGCCCTTGCGCCGCACCTCGTCGGAGTTGTGCAGGGTGGCCATGGAGACGGTGGACCCGGCGACCTTCACCGGTTCCATCTCCGCGTACGGCGTGACGCGGCCGGTGCGCCCCACGTTGACCTTGATGTCGCGCAGCGTCGTGGTCGCCTGCTCCGGCGGGTACTTGTAGGCGATGGACCAGCGCGGCGCGCGGGAGGTCGTGCCGAGCCTGCGCTGCAGCGAGACCTCGTCGACCTTCACCACGACGCCGTCGATCTCGTGCTCGGCGGTGTCCCGGTTCTCCCCCCAGTACCGGATGTGCTCGACGATCTCGTCCGCGTGGGACAGCACGCGGGTGTGCCGGGACACCGGCAGGCCCCACGCCTTGAGCGCGGCGTAGGACTCCGATTGGCGGGCCGGTTCGAAGCCCTCCCGCTTGCCCAGGCCGTGGCAGATCAACCGCAGCGGGCGCCTGCGGGTCACCCGCGGGTCCTTCTGCCGCAGCGATCCGGCGGCGGCGTTGCGCGGGTTCGCGAACGGCGACTTGCCCGCCTCCACCAGCGCGGCGTTGAGCTCGGCGAACTCCTCCACCCGGAAGAACACCTCGCCGCGCACCTCCACCAGCTTCGGCACCGGGTACTCGTCGCTGCCGTGCAGTTCGGTGGGCACGTCGCCCATCGTGCGGACGTTGAGCGTCACGTCCTCACCGGTGCGGCCGTCGCCGCGGGTGAGCGCGCGTTCGAGCCTGCCGTCGCGGTAGAGCAGGTTGATGGCCAGCCCGTCGATCTTGAGCTCGCACAGGTAGTGCGCCTCCGAGCCGACTTCGCGCTCGACCCGGTCCACCCAGGCGCGGAACTCCTCGGTGTCGAAGGCGTTGTCCAGGCTGAGCATCCGCTCCAGGTGGTCCACCGCGGTGAACTCGGTGGAGAAGGTGCCGCCGACGACCTGCGTCGGCGAGTCCGGGTCGCGCAGCGCGGGGTGCTCGGATTCGAGGCGCTGGAGTTCGACGAACAGCTCGTCGAACTCGGAGTCGGCGATCGTGGGCGAGTCGAGCACGTAGTAGCGGAACTGGTGCCCGCGCACCTCCTCGGCCAGCTCCGCGTAGCGCTCGCGAACCTCGGCGGGCACGTCCTCCACGCCCTCCGCCTGCTCGACGGCGGGGTCGCCGGGCAGCTCGGCGTCCTCCTCGGGGCGCGCGACCGGCTCCGCCCCGGTCGGGGCGGGCTGGGTCGAAGCGGGCTGGGCGGCGGCGGGGCCGGTCGTCTCGCCGGAGGCCGTACCGGTGCGGTCCTTGCTGGTCACGTCATGAGCCTAACCAGGGCCCCCGACGGCTCGCGCGGATCACCACGCCCTCCGGCGCGGGCAGCACCACCTGATACAGCACGGTCCGGCCCGTATCCGGTGCTCATCCGGCGGACGGTGCTCACCGTGCGCGGTCGGCGCCCGAGGACGAGCCGCCGTGGTCGCCGAGGCGGGTGGAACCGGAGATCACTCGGAGTCGTGCGAGGCGGATCCCGACGAGTCGTCGCGCCCGGAAGCGCCGTCCGATCCCGGCGCGCTGTCCGCGGTGCCCGGCGCGTCCCGGCCGTCCGAGTCACCGGCGCCCACCGATCCGGCGGCGTCCAGCACCTCCGCCGAGCCCGCCGCGTCGCCGGCACCACCGGTCCCGCCGGACTCCGCGGAGTCCGCTCCGCCCGCGGCGTCGAAACCGCGCACCAGCTCGCGGAACTCCAGCAGGCCCATCGCGCCCCGCGGCTCCTGCTCCGCGGTCTCCACCCGGCCGAGCCGGTCGGCCGCGAGCCGCTCGCCGAGCGTGGCGTCCAGCGGCAGGAAGGTCAGCGCGGACTGCGCCGCGGACTCCATGCCCGCGAACCTCGGGTGGTACACGGAGACGTCGACCAGGCCCTCGGCCGCGTCGACCTGGGCGAACACCCGCACGTCGGCCAGCGGGTAGCTCTCGCCGCGCAGGTTCACGGTGACCTGCGTCGGATCCGGCACCGGCGGCACCGAGTCGTGGTATTCGAACAGCGCGTTGCGCTGGGGCGCCGCCGCCAGCCACGCATCGGTGTACGGCCGCACCTGCGGGTCGGCCTGGCCGCTGACGACCAGCGCGTAGACGGCCCGCTCGCCCTGCTCCACGGAGAACGTCAGGTCCGGGTGCAGCGCCGCGACCGCCTCGGCCAGGTCGTGATCGACGCGCTGCGGCATGCCCTCGCCGAGCGCCGCCGCCACTTCGGGCAGCAGTTCGTCCCAGCGCCGCCAGAACTCCTCCGCCCGCTCCCGCGCATCGGCGGTGACGTCGACCTCGTCCCCCACGACGTCGGCCTGGTCGGTGCGGCGGCGGAAGAACTTGAACATGCCCTCATTGTGCCGGTCCCGTCCCGGCCGCCGGGGTCGTTCGGCGAGATCCGGGCGCCCGGCGCGGCCGCGGTCCTCACGCGAGCGCGGCGGTGACCAGGTCGGTGAGGTCGCTGCGTTCGACCCGCAGGCGACCCGCCTCGGCCAGCGCGCCCAGCAGTCCGGTCATCGGATCCCGGTTCGTGGCCTGGCGCAGCACTTCCAGCGCCCGCACCCTGGCGCGGTCCGCGCTGGTCACCGGGCGACGGTGCAGCTCCCACCGCCGCAGGCGCACCACTTCGCCGATGGCCGCGTCGTCGGGTTCGGCGCCGTCCTCCAGCGCGCGCAGCGTCTCGGCGACGACCAGCTGGTCGTGGCCCGCGGTGAGGTCGAGCACGTGGCGCGCCACGCTCGCCGCCGCGCGCCTGCACCGCGCGGGGCCCGCCCGGCGCACCGAGTCGAGCAGCACCGCGGAGTCCGCTTCCAGATCGTCGGCGTGGAACCGGATGCCGACCTGGTCCAGCCCCACCTCGTCGAGCAGCACTTCCGGCGAGGACGGAAGGTCCAGCGGCCAGGACGCGACGGGGTAGGTGGCGAAATCGCCGTCGAACCAGTCCGGCGTCAGCGGCTCACCGGTGATCCGCGCGGCCAGCGCCAGCATCAGGTCGATGGTGCTCGCCCCCGGCTCCCCCGCCGGGTCGAGGCCCGGCCAGGGCAGCCCGGCGCGGATGTCCTCCAGCCCGTCCGGGCGGGTGCCCTGCCGGAATGCGGGCATCAGCGCCTCGAACGCGGTGCGCAGCTCCCCGTCGACGGCGTGCGAGAACTGGGTGAGGGCGTTGACGTTCCAGAAGGCGGAGACGGCCTCGGTGCGGTGGCTGACCCGGCGCAGCACTTCCGCCCTGCTGCCCTGGAATCCGCCGTCCTCGGCGATGAGCGTCCACTCGCCGACGCTGCGCAGGCCGATCACCGGGTACCGGTCCTGGTGCGCGAACGCCTCCTCGCAGTACTCGTCGAAGTCGAGGGTGCGCGCGTGCTCGGTGATCGCGCCGAAGCGCTGCGCGAGCCGATCGAGGTCGGTGCCGCGCACGAAGGTCAGGCACGCCGCGTCCTGGACGGTGCTGCGGTGCACCCATCCGAACCGCTCGACTTCGCCGGTGTTCGACACGTCTGGTTTCTTACCATCGTTGGGGCATTCAGGTGACGTGAACGGGACAAAATGATCATGGAATCCCACGAGGAGTTCCTTGCGGCGACTAGCGTTCCGCCGCTTCGGCGAACACCTCGGTGATCTCCTTGGCCACCGACAGCGCACGCCGCGCCCACTCCGGTGAGGCCCCCGCCAAGCCGCAGGCCGGGCTCACCGCGCTGCGCTCCAGCAGCGCCTTCGGCGCGAATCCCAGCCGTGACGCCAATTCCAGACCCGGGCGGGCCAGCTCCCGCACGTCGGGGCGCCCCTCCGGATCGACTCCGGGCACGAGCCCGAGCACCAGCCGGGTGCCTTCCTCCCACGCCTCACCGAGTTCGTCGGCCAGCGCGCCGGACACCGAGCCGAGCCGGGTCGCGTCCAACGCGACCGCCCCCGCCCCGGCGCCGCGCAGCAGCCGCACCGGCGGGCGGTTCGCGCAGCAGTGCACCAGCACCGGCGCGCCCGACGCCGCGGCCAGCGCCTCGATCACCTCGCCGAGCAGGCTCTGCGCCTCCGGTTCCGGCACGGCCGCCACCCTCCCGTAGCCGGACGGGGTGGGCAGGCTCCCGGCGAGCACCGCGGGCAGCGACGGCTCGTCGAGCTGCACCACCACCGGCGCACCGGTCCGCTGCGCGACCTGCGCGACGTGCGCGCGGAGACCTTCGGTGAGCGACTCCGCGAAGTCCCGCAGCGCGCCGGGATCGGTGAGCACCCGGTGGCCGCGTTCCAGCTCGATGCCGGCCGCGAGCGTCCACGGCCCCGCCGCCTGCACCTTCACCGCGCGCGGCGGGCCCGCCTCGGCGACGGCCTGCTCCACCGCGTCCAGGTCCCAGCGCAGCAGGTCCAGCGCCCGGCGATGGTCCCGGCCCGGCTTGCCCGCGACGCGGTAGCCGGACGGCACGACCTCCACCGCGAGGTCGACGAGCAGCCCGGCGGTGCGGCCCAGCATGTCGGCGCCGACTCCGCGCGCGGGCAGTTCGGGCAACGGCATCAGGTCGGGCAGCTCGCCCAGGACGATGCGGGCGGCCTCGACCGGATCCGTTCCCGGCATCGATCCGAGGGCGGTCACGATGCCGGGGTTCCACGCTGCGTCACTCACTCGTCCATTATCGGCTCCGCCGTAGGACGGAGGGACAGGCGGGATGCGCACTGTAGGTTAGGCTAACCATGCTTACCGCCTTTCGGTGTCACCCGCACGGGCGCACCGGCTCTGCGAAGGAGTACTCCATGCCGCTGTCCCGGACATCCGCGCTCTCCCGTCGCGGACTGCTGCAGGCCGCGACGGCGCTGGCCGCGCTGGGCGTCGCGGGGTGCGCAGGCGGAGCGGGCGGAGCCCGGCCCGAAGGCCCGACTCGCCGCGTCGAGACCCACCAGGGCCCGGTGGACATCCCGGCGAACCCGCAGCGGGTCGTGTGCCTCGACCAGTACGCCACGATCGCGCTGCTCGACGTGGGCATCCGCCCGGCCGCGACCGTCGACGGCCTCGACGATTGGATGCCCGCGCAGCACCTCGACACCTACCGCGCGCTGCCCCGGGTCGGCGGCTACCAGCCCGAGTTCGAACGGGTGCTCGCCGTGCGCCCCGACCTGATCATCGGCAACAGCGCGTTCACCCTCAGCGGCGGCAGCACCTACGAGCAGCTCACCGGGATCGCCCCCACCGTCATCCTGACCTCCCGCGTGTCCGGCGAGTGGCAGGAGATGGCGTTGCGCGCCGCGGACATCGTCAACCGCCCCGAGCCGATGAACCGGCTCCGCGACCGCTACTTGGAGCGCGCGGCGGAGATCCGCAAGACCTACGCCGCCGCGCTGGAACGCACCCGGTTCAACCTGGTGGCCTCGTTCAAGTCCGGCAGCTGGAACCTGTGCCTGCCGGATTCGTGGAGCGGCGTGGTGCTCGCCGAGGCGGGCTGCCGCTTCGGCTCCGCCGCCGAGGGGCGCACCGGCAGCGCCGTGGAGCAGTCCTACGAGCAGCTCGGCGTGCTCAACGACACCGACGTGCTGTTCTACCAGGTCAACCCGGACGGCCAGGTCGACCAGGCAATGCAGGCGCTGCTCGGGCAGGGCTCGTTCCAGAACCTCCCGGCCGTGCGCGAATCCGGCGGAACCCCGTTCAAGAACCTCTACGTCTTCGGCTACGGCCAGGCCCTCGGCGCCCTCGACGAACTAGAAGCGGTCCTGCGAACCCGCTGACCGCCTGCCTGTGATCTCACCGTTCCAGGCGAGCGGCGTTGCCGATCATTGTCCTGTCAGCGGCGAAGCCGCTGAGCAGCGACCACCAGAGCAGAACGACCACCGGCGGGTTCTCAGCGGTTTCCTCGCGAGGACAGCTTTTTTCCTCGTGGCGGAGCCACTTGGAAAAAAGATCCCGCAGCGAGGAAACCGCTGAGGTTCCGCTACCCGGACACCTACGAAGGCCACGAACAAAGACAGGAAAATCAGCGGGTAGCGGAGATCAGGCCGCTGCCCAGGACGAGGTCGCCCTCCGGTTCCGGGCGGTACAGGACGATGGCCTGGCCCGGTGCGACGCCGCTCAGCGGCTCGCTGAGGCGCACCCGCAGGCCGCCGTCGGCGACCTCCGCGACCGCACCGGCGGTGCCGCCGTGCGCCCGCACCTGCACGACGCACTCGGTGGAACCGTCCAATTCCCGTTCCGAAGGCCAGATCGGCCGCTTCGCGTCGATCCCCGTGACCCCGAGCCGATCGGCGGAACCGACCTTCACGGTGCCCGACACGGGCTCCAGCGACAGCACGTAGCGCGGCTTGCCGTCCGGCGCGGGCGCCTCGATGCCGAGGCCCTTGCGCTGCCCGACGGTGAAGCCGTGCACACCCGTGTGCTCGCCGAGCACGGCGCCCGTCTCGGCGTCCACGAGCTGCCCGGGGCTCTGCCCGAGCTTGGACTCCAGGAAGGAGCGGGTGTCGCCGTCGGGGATGAAGCAGATGTCGTGGCTGTCCGGCTTGTTGGCCACTGCCAGATCGCGCCGTTCCGCTTCGGCGCGCACCTCCGACTTGAGCGAGCCGCCCAGCGGGAACATCGAGTGCCGCAGCTGCTCGGCCGTCAGCGAAGCCAGCACGTACGACTGGTCCTTGCCCTCGTCGCGGCTGCGGCGCAGCTCCGGAACGCCGTCCTCGACGACGAGCCGCGCGTAGTGCCCCGTGCAGACGGCGTCGAAGCCGAGCGCCATCGCCTTCTCCAGCAACGCCTCGAACTTGATCTTCTCGTTGCAGGTGAGGCAGGGATTCGGGGTGCGCCCGGCCGCGTACTCGCCGACGAAGGTCTCGATGACCTCCTCGGTGAACCGCTCCGCGAAATCCCACACGTAGAACGGGATTCCGAGGATGTCGGCGGCGCGGCGCGCGTCGCGGGAATCCTCGACGGTGCAGCAGCCGCGGGCACCGGTGCGCAACGTGCCGGGTTTCGCCGACAGCGCCAGGTGCACGCCGGTCACGTCGTGGCCGGCCTCCACCGCGCGGGCGGCGGCGACCGCGGAGTCCACGCCGCCGCTCATCGCAGCCAGTACTCGCACTGCCTCACACCTCCGTCGTGGCGGTCGACGCCGCCGCCGCTCGCCGCAACCCGGTCAGCCCGGCGTTGCGCGCTCGTTCCACCACCGGCCCGATGACCTCGGTCAGCGCCCGCACATCGGCGCCGGTGGAGTCGTGTCCCAAGGAGAATCGCAGGGAGCCGCGCGCCGCCCGCGGCTCGGCCCCCATCGCCAGCAGCACGTGGCTCGGTTCGGCGACCCCGGCGGTGCAGGCCGAACCCGTGGAGCACTCGATGCCCTGCGCGTCGAGCAGCATCAGCAGGCTGTCGCCCTCGCAGCCGGGGAAGGTGAAGTGCGCGTTGCCGGGCAGCCGCGCCGGTGAATCGCCGGTGACCTCCAGCGTCGGATCGCCGTTGAGGATCACGTCGGGCACCGCCGCGCGCACCCCGTCGATGAGCTCGTCGCGCAGCGCCGCCAGCTCCGGCACGTGCCCGGCGCGGCGCCGGACCGCTTCGCGGGTCGCGCTCGCCAGCCCCAGCACACCGGGCACGTCGAGGGTGCCGGAGCGCACTTCGCGCTCCTGGCCACCGCCGTGCAGCACCGGGGTGCACTCCACGTCGCGCGCCAGCAGCAGCACACCCGCACCGTAGGGGCCGCCGACCTTGTGCCCCGTCATCGTCAGCGCGGCCGCACCGGACGCGGCGAAGTCCACCGGCACCGTCTCCACGGCCTGCACCGCATCGGTGTGCAGCGGCACCCCGTAGCGGTCGGCGACGGCGGCGAGCTCCGGGATCGGGTTGACCGTGCCGACCTCGTTGTTCGCCCACATCACGGTGGCCAGCGCCACGTCGTCCGGGTTCGCGCGCAGCGCGTCCTCCAGCACCTCCGGGCGGACCCGGCCGTGCTCGTCAACGGGCAGCCAGGTCACGTCGGCGCCTTCGTGGGCGGCGAGCCATTCCACGGTGTCGAGCACCGCGTGGTGCTCGACCGCCGAAGCCAGCACCCGCCTGCGCGCGGGCTCCTTGCCGCGGCGGGCCCAGAAGATGCCCTTGACCGCGAGGTTGTCGCTCTCGGTGCCGCCACCGGTGAACAGCACCTCGGAAGGCCGGGCGCCGAGCGCGGTGGCGATGCTCTCGCGGGATTCCTCGACGGCGCGGCGCGCGCGGCGGCCCGAGGTGTGCAGGGACGAGGCGTTGCCCAGCCGGGCCAACGCCTCGCTCATCGCCGCGACCGCTTCCGCCCGCATAGGCGTCGTGGCGGCATGGTCGAGATAAGTCATCGCCGTTCCAGGGTAATGCAGGGGGCCGGTGCTGGATGAGCTGCGTTGGTGGTCGGGTGGCGGAACCTCAGTCGGTCTGTCGCTGCGGGATCTTTTTCCCAAGTGGCTCCGCCACGAGGGAAAAAGCTGTCCTCGCGAGAAGAACGCTGAGAACCCGCGGGTGGTCGACTTTTGAACGTGGGCTATTCGCTGCGCGAATCCAGGCACGGCTACGCCGCAAGGCACGGCCTTCGGCCGCCAGGCATGGGTTCGCCGCGAGGCACGCTTGTTCTGCCGGTTCGTTGCCGGGTAGGGCGCAGGGGGTGTTGGTGGGCTGGCTCACGGGTGTTCGGTTGTGGTGTCAGGGGTGGGGTCCGTGCTGCGGAACGCTCGGGCCGCGCCGAGGAGGGCTAGGCAGCCCAGGGCCAGGTTGAGGGCCACCACTCCCGCCGTCGGGGAGTCCGGGGTCGCCAAGGCTGCGACGAGCACTCCGCCCAGGCCCACCAGCAGCGCCTGGCCGAGCATGTCGGAGATCTGCAGGGCGGAGGAGTGGAAGCCGCGCCGGTCCGCCGCCGACAGCGCCAGCACCCGCACCGAGGTGCTCGCCACCCCGATGCCCATGCCGACGCCGCCCACGGACCACAGCAGGAACACCGCCCACGCCGGCCCCCACGCGGGCGCGATCAGCACGAGCCCGACGACCGCGACGGCGACCAGCCCCAGCCCGGCGGCGACGACGTGCTCCCGGCGCACGTCCGGACGACGGCTCTGCCACAACGCGCCCACGGTCCAGCCGAGGGAACCGACGGTCAGCGGAATTCCCGCCGCGGTCGGCGAATAACCGTGCACCACCGAGAGGATCAGCGGCACGAACGCCTGCGCGCTGAAGAACACCCCGGCCAGCAGCCCGCGCGCGAGCACCATCACCGGGATGCCGGGCCGCCCGGTGCCGGTCCCGCGCGGCAGCAGCACCCGCAGCGACGGCACCAGCACGAGCACCGCCACCAGTCCCACCGCCAGCACCGGCAGCGGGGTCCCGCCGGAGGTCTCCGCGCCGGAGATCCGCTGCGCGGCCCAGTTCAACCCGACCGTCCCGGCCGCCGCGCCCACCGCGGCCAGCGGCAACCGGGCCGAACCCGGCGCCGCCGCCTCCTCCGCGGCACCGAGCCGCCGCACCGTCGGCACCAGCAGCGCCGCGCCGACCAGCATCAGCGGGGCCAGCCCGAGGAACACCCAACGCCAGCCGACGTGCTCGGTCAGCGCCCCCGCCACGACCGGGCCGACCAGCGCGGGCACCACCCACGCCGCGGAGAGCGCGCCGAACGCGGCCGGGCGATCCCGCTCCGGGTAGACGCGAGCGATCAGCACGTACAAAGCGACGATCTGCGCACCGGCCCCTAAGCCCTGCAACGCGCGCGCCACCAGCAGCACGGACATGTCCGGGGCGAGACCGGCGAGCACCAGGCCCGCGGCGAACGTCGGCATCGCCACCAGCAGCGGGATAGCCGGGCCGATGCGGTCGGAGAAGCGGCCCGCCACGACGGTGCCGATCGCGCTGGCCGCCATGAAGATCGTGAACGGCCACGAGTACCACTGCTCGGCGTGCCATTCCCGCACGATCGTCGGCAGCGCCGTCCCGATGCCCATCGCCTCGAAGGCGGCGAGCGTGATGACCAGGACCAGACCGAGGGTGAAGTTCCGGCGCCGCGGCCCCCACAGCGCGCTCTCCGAGGTCGCGGGGGTGTGCTGCGTTCCACTGGTTCCGTCGTCGATCGTCACCCGATGAGCCTGCATGCTGCACCCAGGTCCAAGTCCACCCCCCTCCACCGAACGGCGGTGGGTGGTCAGCGGTTCCGCGCGGTCTGCGCAACGCTGGCCACCGCCCGGACCGCACCGCGAAGGAGCAACGACATGGTCGACGCCAGATCAACGCCGTGGAGCGCACCGTCGGGAGCCGCGAGCTCGCCTCCGGCACGGCGCGCGCGGCCACGATGGTGCAGCACTTCGCCGCGCCCATCGACGACGTGTGGGACGCGTGCACGAACCGCGAACGGATCGCCCGCTGGTTCCTGCCGATCACCGGCGACCTGCAGGCCGGGGGCACCTACCAGCTGGAGGGCAACGCGGGCGGCACCGTCGAGCACTGCGACCCGCCGCGCTCGTTCGGCGCCACCTGGGAGTTCGGCGGCGACGTGAGCCGGATCGAGGTGCGGCTGCGCGAAGCCGGTGGCGGGACCCGGTTCGAGCTGGAGCACGTGGCGCACGTGCCCGACGAGGCGTGGGCCGAGTACGGGCCGGGCGCGGTCGGCCTGGGCTGGGACATGGGCCTGCTCGGCCTCGCCGCGCACCTGGGCGAGCAGGAGTCCGGCGTGGGCCCGGACGAGAGCGCGTGGGCGGCCTCACCGGAGGGGGTGCTGTTCATGACGCTGGGCAGCGAGGCCTGGTTCGAGGCGAACGTCGCCGCGGGCACCCCGGAACCCGAGGCGCGCGCCGCCGCGGACCGCACGCTGACTGCCTACACGACCCCTCCGCCGGAGTCCTGATCCGTCACGCGGCGACGTGCCGGAGTTCGACCAGGTGCGGTTCCTCGGGACCGTCGGGCTCGGTGACCGCCGCGACGGCCCGCTCGGCGCGGCGGGCCAGTTCCCGCCGGTCGCCGATAGCCGCCGCGTCGAGCTCCGGCAGCACCGACAGCTCCACCACGAGGCCCCGGACGCGGGCGACGGCCAGCACCGACTCCAGCAGCGTGGCCGCGCCGACGAACGCCGCGGCCGTGGTGGGCGCCCCGGACGCGGTGGTGAACCGCAGCGCCACCGGCCGCACCGCCACGCCCGCGTCCACCGCGGCCTGGAACACCGCCGGGCGGTAGGTGCCGGAGGCGAGCCCGCACCACGTGGTGCCTTCGGGGAAGGCCCCGACGACCGATCCCTCGCGCAACGCGCCGGTGACGGTGCGCACCGCCTCCGGCAGCGCGGACAGGCGGTGCCGGTCGATGTAGAGGGTGCCGACGCGGGCCGCGAGCGGCCCCACGACCGGCCAGGACCGCAGCTCGGTCTTCGCCAGCAGCCGCATCGGCTGCACCGCCATCAGCGCCACCACGTCCAGCCAGGACACGTGGTTGGTGACCACGAGCCCGCCGTCCGCGGACCGCTCGCCGCGCACGACGAACCGCACCCCGAACGCCCGCAGCAACGCCCGGAACCAGGACTTCACCAGCGCGGTGCGCAGCCTCCCGCGCAGCACCGCGAGCACGACCGCCAGCCCCACGCCGAGCAGCATCAGCGCGACCGCGGCGGTGAGCCGCAGCAGCACCCGGTGGGCGCCCGCGCGGCGCAGGCTCCCCGGCTTCGGCAGGCAACCCGGCCCGCACGGCGAGACCGGCGACCACGCGTGGATCATGCCGCCGACCCCAGGAAGAACCGCAGGTAGCGCTGGTCGATCCGGGTGAAGTCGAGCAGCACGAAGAAGTCCGCCACCCCGAAGTCCGGGTCGTGCGCCGGCGGTCCGCACACCCACGCGCCGAGGCGCAGGTAGCCCTTGAGCAGCGCGGGCAGCGGACCGCGGTGGGTGCGTTCGACGCCCTCCGGGTCCCACGGCAAGTAGGGCCGGACTCGGAACTCCTCGGGCGCGAGGTGCTTGGCCGACACGGTGTCCCACACCTTCGCCGCGAGCGGTCCGCCGTCGTGCAGCGGCACCGAGGCGCACCCGGCGAGCCAGGTGTGGCCGTAGAGCAGCATGTAGCGGGCGATGCCGGCCCACACGAGGCTCACGACGCCGCCGCTGCGGTGGTCCCGGTGCACGCAGGAGCGCCCCGTCTCCACCAGCGCGGGCCGCACCGGGGCGAGCGCGCCGAGGTCGAACTCGCTCTCGGAGTACAGCTTCCCGGCGGCGTGCGCGCGTTCCGGGGGGAGCATGCGGTAGGTGCCGACGACCTCGCCGGAGCGGTCGTCGCGCACGATCAGGTGATCGCAGAAGTCGTCGAACGGATCGTTCTCCACCCCCGGCAGGTCACCGTGGACGGTGGCGCCCATCTCCTCGGCGAACACCTGGTAGCGCAGGCGCTGGGCGGCCCGCACTTCGTCGGTGTCCCTGGCCACGAGCAGGGAGTAGTGGGCGGCCTCGGACGAGGAGGATCCTGCTGGCGCGGTGCTGGCAAGCAGCTGCGACTCGGACATGCGTGCAGGTGTATCCCCGCGCGCTGAAAGCGCAGTAGACAGACCGATGACACGCAGCGGGAACTTTCGGTGAATGCCCGGTACCTGATCGATCTCGCCGGTACCGGGACCCCCGGAGGCGACCGTTTTCAGCCGTTTCGCCCGGAAATCGCGGAGCTCGCACCGCGGCTCCGACCGTCCAACGGACGGCGCGCCCCGGAAGTTCCCGAGCCGCGGATCACCCCCGGCGCGCCTGCTTCCCGGTGCGCCGCAGCAGCGCGCTACGTTGCCCGGATGTCACAGCCAGCAGGGGCCGACGAGCCCGACCAGAAACGCGTGGAGCTGTTCACCGACGGCGCGTGCAGCGGGAACCCCGGCCCCGGCGGCTGGGGCGTGGTGCTGCGCTACGGCGACCACGAACGCGAGCTCCACGGCGGCGAGCGCGCCACGACGAACAACAAGATGGAGCTCACCGCCGTCATCGAGGGCTTGGCGGCGCTGACGCGGCCGATGCCGCACGTGCGCGTGTTCAGCGACAGCACCTACGTGCTCAAGGGCATCTCGGAGTGGATGAAGGGCTGGAAGCGCAACGGCTGGAAGACCTCCGCGAAGCAGCCCGTGAAGAACGCGGAGCTGTGGCAGCGGCTCGACGCGGAGGTGCAGCGCCACGGCGAGGTGGAGTGGAACTGGGTCAAGGGCCACAGCGGGCACCCGGAGAACGAGCGCGCCGACAAACTCGCCTGCAAGGGCCGCGACGAATCCCGATCTTGACGGTTCCCCGCTCGATTTCACCGGACCTTCTTTCCGCGCCGCGCATTTCCCGGCCGCCGGGACCGACTCACCCGCGGAATGATCCGGACAATTCGCTTTGATCAACTTCGCGGAATGGGCGGGCTCAGGAACGGGCGAGAACGCTCCCGACCGGTGATCGCCGGAATTCGAGACCGGAACGCGAAAGCGGGCCGCACCCGATGGGTGCGGCCCGCTCCGTCGTGCTCGGGGGACTCAGCCCTTGCGCTTGCCGACCTCTTCGGTCAGCTGCGGCGCGACCTTGAACAGGTCGCCCACGACGCCGTAGTCGGCGATCTCGAAGATCGGCGCCTCGGCGTCCTTGTTGACCGCCACGATCGTCTTCGAGGTCTGCATGCCGGCGCGGTGCTGGATGGCGCCGGAGATCCCGAGGGCGATGTAGAGCTGCGGCGACACGGTCTTGCCGGTCTGCCCGACCTGGAACTGGTGCGGGTAGTAGCCGGAGTCGACGGCGGCGCGCGAGGCACCGACGGCGGCGCCGAGCGAGTCGGCCAGCTTCTCCACCACGTCGAACGACTCGGCCGAACCGACACCGCGGCCACCGGAGACGACCACGGACGCCTCGGTCAGCTCGGGGCGGTCCCCGGCCTCGACCGGCTGCACACCGGTGATCTTCGCGTTCTTCGCCGCGTCGACCGCGGGCACCTCGACGGACTCCTGCGCGCCGGCGCCGGAGGTCGCCTCGGCCTCGATGCTGCCGGGCAGCACGGTCACGATCGGCGTACCGGTGGTGACCTGGGCCTTCGCGTTGTAGGTGCCGCCGAACAGCGAGTGCGAGCCCACGCCGTCGCCGTCGATGTCGACGACCTCGGACAGCAGGCCCGAGCCGAGCCGCACGGCCAGCCGGCCCGCGATCTCCTTGCCGTCGACCGAGCCCGGTACCAGCACCGCGGCCGGCGAGGCCGAGGCGACCAGCGACGCGAGCACGTCCACGGCCGGGGTGACCAGGTACGACGCGGTCTCCGCGGACTCGGCCGCGTAGATCTTCTCCGCACCGTGCGACGCCAGCGCGTCGGTGAGCTTGCCCGCTTCACCGGGCTCGCCGACCACGACGGCCGACGGCTCACCGAGGCGGCGCGCCGCGGTCAGCAGTTCCAGGGTGACCTTCTTGACCTCGCCGCCGGAGTGGTCGACGAGGACCAGAACCTCAGACATGTCTTTATCTCCTCGCGAACCTAGGACTCAGACCAGCTTCTCGGCGGCCAAGAACTCGACGATCTTGGTGCCGCCGTCGCCTTCGTCGTTGACGCGCTGGCCGGCCTGCTTCGGCGGCTTCGGCGCGGACTCGACGACCTTGGACCCGGCGCCCGCCAGGCCGACCTCGGACGCGTCGATGCCGGCGTCGGCCAGCGTCAGCACGGAGACCGGCTTCTTCTTGGCGGCCATGATGCCCTTGAACGACGGGTAGCGCGGCTCGTTGATCTTCTCGGTGACCGACACGACCGCGGGCAGGTTCGCCTCCAGGCCGATGATGCCCGCGTCGGTCTCGCGCTCGATGCTGATCGTCGAGCCGTCGGTGGTGACCTTGCGCGCGTACGTCAGCTGCGCCCATCCGAGCAGCTCGGCCAGCATGGCCGGGACCGCGCCCACGCGACCGTCGGTCGCCTCGTTGCCGGCGAGCACCAGGTCCACGGACTCGACGGTGCCCACGACCTTGGCCAGCGCCTTCGCGGTCGAGACCGCGTCCGAACCGGCGAGCGCCTCGTCGGACAGGTGCACGGCCTTGTCGGCACCCATCGACAGCGCCTTGCGGATGGCGTCGGTGGCACGATCGGGACCCATCGCCACGACGGTCACTTCGCCGCCCTGGGCCTCCTTGATCAGCAGTGCCTCTTCCACCGCACGTTCATTGATCTCATCCAGCACGGCGTCCGCCGACTCGCGGTCGAGCGTGTGGTCGGAGTCTTTGAGCTTGCGCTCGGACCACGTGTCGGGCACCTGCTTCACCAGGACGACGATGTTCATGGGTCCTCTTCGACCTCCTGCGGACTTCACGATGGCTTTGCTTGCGTTTTCGCGCTGATGCGCGGGTTCCGGTCGATGCATTCACATCGCTTCCGGGAAGTTCGACCTTGCCATGACACAGTGTCGGTGACACAGTGACGCCAGCCACCCCGGATGTTACTTGCCGGTAGCCCCTGCGCAACCACGGCTTCCCGTGACGGTACTCACGTCATCGGTACCGTCTTCAATCGCGCCGGAATTCTGGCTCAACGCCTCAGCCCGGCCACGACCTGAAAACTTTTACACGTGACTAGCCTGCACGCCATGAAACACCACGTCGCCATCGTGACGGACTCCACCGCCTCGATCCCCACCGACGTCGCCGAACAGCTGAACATCTGCGTGATCCAGCTGGAGCTCAAAATCGGCGACCAGGAGAACGACGAGCGCCGCGTCCCGCACGCCGAACTCGCGCAGGCGATGCGCGAGGGCACTCCCGTCGAAACGGGACCGCCGCCGCCGCCCGCGTTCTTCTGGAACTACAACGACGCCGCCTCCGCCGGAGCCGAGGCGATCGTGTCCGTGCACATCTCCGAAGGCCTGTCCCAGACCTGCGTGTCGGCCCGCACCGCGGCCGAGGAGGTCAACCTGCCGGTCTACGTCGTCGATTCCCGGCTGTGCGGCCTGGGCATCGGCTTCCCCGTGATCGCCGCCGCCGAGGCCGCGGCCCAGGGGGCGAGCCCGCAGGGCGTGCTGGGAGTGCTGGACCGGCGGCTGCGCAGCACCACGCAGATGATCTACGTGGACACCTTGGAGTACCTGCGCCGCAGCGGCCGGGTGGGCCGCGCGCAGGCCATGTTCGGGCAGGCGCTGTCGATCAAGCCGGTGCTGGTGCTGCGCGAAGGCATCCTGGAACCGCTGGTGAAGGGCCGCGGCCCGGACCGGGCGCTGAAGAAGGCCGTGCGCCAAGCCGTGGCCCGCGCCGGGAACGGCCCGGTCGACATCGGCATCGAGCACTTCCAGTACGGCGACCGCGCCCAGGAGGTAGCCGAGCAGCTGCGCGCCCAGCTCCCGCAGGTCCGCCGCGTCGTCATCGCCGAGACCAGCGCCATCATCGGCGCCCACGCCGGCCCCGGCGCCCTCGGCCTCACCGTCTCCCCCGCCGGATGACGAAGAACCGCGCAGCAGGCCCCAACACCTGCCTTTGATCTTGCAGTTCCAGGGGGACAGCACTGTCGATCATCGTCCTGTCAGCGGCGAAGCCGCTGAGCAGTGACCAGCTTGAGCAAGTCGACCACCAGCGGGTTCTCAGCGGTTTCCTCGCGAGGACAGCTTTTTTCCTCGTGGCGGAGCCACTTGGAAAAAAGATCCCGCAGCGAGGAAACCGCTGAGGTTCCGCCACCCGACCCGCC
>NZ_JBSFWJ010000093.1:0-17588 GCF_053592695.1 Saccharopolyspora sp. NPDC002578
AGCTGCTTCCTCGCGAGGACAGCATTTTTCCTCGTGGCGGAGCCACTTGGAAAAATGATCCCGCAGCGAGGAAGCAGCTGAGGTTCCGCCACCCGGCCCACTACGCAGGTCACCCGGAGAACCTCCCGGAGTCCGGAACGGAGTCGATCAGTTCGCGGAGTCCTTCTGCGTCGAAGAGATCGGCCGGGCGCAGGGTGGTGTCGTGGCGGACGTAGTGGAACGCCGCGCGGACCTTCTCCAGCGGCGCGCCGGCCAGTTCCGCCCAGGCGAGCCGGTAGGCGGCGAGCTGCACGGCGAGCGCGGGCACCTGGTCGTCGGCGGGCACCGCGCCGGTCTTCCAGTCCAGCACGGTCCAGCCGCCGTCGGCGTCGGCGAACACGGCGTCCATCCGGCCGCGCAGCACGATTCCCGCGACTTGGGTCTCGAACGGCACCTCCACCTTGTGCGGCACCCGGTCGGCCCAGGAGCCGCGGCGGAACGCGTCTTGCAGCCCGGTGAGGTCGTCCTGCGGCGGGGCGGTCTCGTCGGCGGAGCCGGGCAGTTCGTCCAGGTCGAGCAGCGCGCTGGAGGTGAAGCGGTGTTCGAGCCACGCGTGGAACGCGGTGCCGCGGCGGGCCATCGGGTTGGGCGGCATCGGCAGCGGGCGGCGCAGCCTGCGGGCGAGGGCTTCCGGGTCGGCGGCTAGTTCGACGAGGCGGCTCACCGAGAGGTGTCCGGGCAGCACGACGTGTTCGCGGCGCTGCGCCGCCGCTTCCCGTTCGGCGAGCAGCACGTCGACGTCGCGGGCCCAGCTCAGCTCGTCGTCTTCGGCGTCCACCGGCGGTTCCGACTCGTCGTCCGGGGAGTCCGCGTCGTCCGGCGGCGGACCGGGGTCGTCCTCCGGCGGCGGGGGCTCCTCGTCGTCCGGCGGTTCGTCCGGTGGCAGGTACTCCGCGTCGTCGGGTGGCGGCTCGGGCTGGTGACCCGGCGGCACGGGGGAATCGCCCTGCGGCGGAACGGAATCCGCCGCGCGCTCGACCCCGCCGGACTCCACAGTGGACCGTTCGGTTCGCGCCGCGACCATCGCGGCCCGCACCAGATCGGCACCGGCGGCCACCGCGCTGCGCCGCGGCCCCAGCGGATCCGCCGGCCACTCCACCGAGCGCAACGCGTCCGCGAGCGGGTTCTCCGCGTCGTCGGCCGGTTCCTCCACCCACCGGCCGATGTCGCCGGCGCCGGTCCCGCGCAGCACGTCCGCCAGCTCGGTGAGGAAGTCCGACGGGCCCTTCGGCTTCTTGCCGCCCTCCTGCCACCAGTGCCCGGACAGCAGCAGCACCCGTTCGGACCGGGTCAGCGCCACGTACAGCAGCCGCCGCTCCTCGGTGAGCCGCCGGTCCTCGAACTCGCCGTCGTGGCGCTTGAGCTCGTCGCTGATCTCCTTGCGGTCCATTCCGGTGAGCCGGTCCAGGTCGAGCGCGGGCAGGTCCTGGGAGTCACCGCGCATCGTCGCGGGCAGCTCGGTCACCGAGGTCAGCCACGACCCGGAGTGCCTGCGGCCGGGGAAGACCTGGTCCACCAGGTGCGGGACCGCGACGACCTCCCATTCGAGGCCCTTCGCGGCGTGCACGGTGAGCACCTGCACCCGGTCCTCGGCCACTTCGACCTCGCCCGGTTCCAGCCCGTCCTCGGCTCGTTCGGCGGCGGTGATGTAGTCCAGCAGCGCCGACAGCGGCGCGGAGGGGCTGGCGGTGGCGAAGTCGGTGACCACGTCCGCGAACGCGTCCAGGTGGATGCGTCCCGCCCCGGCCGGGCGGGCGAGGCTTTCGATGTCGAGCAGCAAGGTCCGCTCGACGTCGGCCACCAGCTCCGGCAGCGGCTGGTCCAGCCTGCGGCGCAGCTGCACCAATTCCTTGCCGAGCGACCGGATCCGCTCGTAGCCCGCCGCCGAGTAGGCCTCCGGCGGGCCGGGGTCGTCGAGCGCGTCGACCAGCCCGGCCTGTTCCGCGTGCTCCCCCGGCAGCACGTCGTCGACCGAGTCCGGACCGGTCTCCTCCGCGGCGGGCCCGAGCCGCCGAGCCCGGTCCCACAGCGCGGCGATGTCGGCGGCACCGAGGCGCCAGCGGGCACCGGTCAGCAACCGCATGGCGGCGGAACCGGCCAGCGGTTCCACCAGCACCCGCAACGCGCTCACCAGGTCGCGCACCTCGGGTTCGTCGAGCAGTCCGCCGAGGCCGACGACCTCCACCGGCAGCCCGCGTTCGCGCAGCGCGCCCGCCAAGCCCGCCATGTCGGAGCGGCGCCGCACCAGCACCGCCGACGTCGGCGGGGAGCCCTTCTCGTCGAGCACCGCGTGCCACTGCTCGGCGATCCGGTCGGCGACCCAGTCGCGCTCCACCCGCACGTCCTCGACGAGCGCGGCGCGGATGTCCCCGGCTCCCGCGCCGTCGCGGGCGCGCAGTTCGTCGACCTCCAGCCCGGCGGCGCGCAGCGGTTCGGAGGCGGCGTTGGCGAGGCTGAGCACCTCGGGCGGGTTGCGGAAGCTCGTCAGCAGGCCGTAGCGCCGCGCGGGTGCCGGTTCGCCGTCCTCGGCGCGGGGGAAGTCGGTGGTGAACCGCGGCAGGTTCGCCGCGCTCGCCCCGCGCCAGCCGTAGATGGCCTGCGCCGGGTCGCCGACGGCCGTGACGGGCAGCGGGTCGGCTCCCGCGGTCACCCCGCCGAACAGCGCCCGCAGCAGCACCCGCTGCGCGTGGCCGGTGTCCTGGTACTCGTCGAGCAGCACCGCGCCGTAGCGTTCCCGTTCGCCCGCGACGACTTCCGGGTGGTCGGTGGCCAGCAGCGCCGCCAGCGACATCTGGTCGGCGAAGTCCATCGCCGCCTCGCGCCGCTTCTGCTGCGCGTAGGTCTCCAGCAGCGGCAGCAGGGCGGCCCGCAACCGTTGCGCGGCGATGATCTTCGTGAGGTCCTGGGGGAGTTCGGCGCGCTGCCGCTTCGCCCGCGGCGCGTCCTCGATGGTCCGGCACAGCCGTTCGGCGTGCTCCCGCAGCTGATCCGGCCGCACCAGGTGCTCGGCCAGCTCACCGGCGAGCGACAGCAGGTACCCGGTGACGGTGGAGGGAACCTTCTCGGTGTCCAGGTCCTCCGTCCACGTCGACACGACGCGGTGCGCGAGCTGCCAGGACGCGGTCTGGGTGAGCAGCCGCGCGCCCGGCTCCACCGGGATTCGCAGCCCGTGCTCGCCGACCAGCCGGCCCGCGTAGGCGTGGTAGGTCAGCACTGTCGGCTCTTCGGCCAGCACCTGGTTGCGCAGGAGCCCGCTCGGGTCCACCTCGTCCAGCAGCCCGGACCCGGCGAGCCTGCGCAGCCGGGCCCGTACCCGGTCCGCGAGCTGCCGGGCGGCCTTGCGGGTGAACGTCAACCCGAGCACGTGCTCGGGGGTGACGAGCCGGTTCGCGACGAGCCACACCACGCGGGCCGCCATCGTCTCGGTCTTGCCCGCGCCCGCGCCCGCCACGACCAGCGCCGGTTCGGCGGGCGCCGCGATCACCGCGGCCTGCTCCGGAGTCGGCGGGTGCAGCCCCAGCCCCTGCGCGATGCGGTGCGGACTGATCCGTTCGGGCAAGCGTCGCTCCACTCCAGGCTGTTCCGGCAGGTCAGCGCCGGTTGTAGCACGCCGCCACGACCGGCCCGACCGGCGCCCGGCCCACTTCGCTCAGCGGCGCTTCTTCGACGGGGGGACGGGCTTGAGCTGGCGCTCGCACTCGCAGTTGCTGTCGTAGACGGCCTCGGCGGTGATCGTCGGGCCGTCGTTGAGCCCGGTCACGATCGTCTCGCCGCGACGCGACTCGGTCAGCCAGATCTCGGTCTCGTCGGTGAACCCGACCTCGTCCTCGGTCAACCCCATCGCCGCGCGCAAGGTGCCCGCGAGCCAGGCCGCGACCTCTTCCGGTGAGTGCATGACCTCGTCGGGATCGAGCATCCGCCGCTCCGCCGCGCTCAACGCGTGCGAGAGCGTGGAGCGTTCGACGTATCCGTGGTGGTGCAGGCCGTTCGAGTGCTGCGCCATGACTCCCCTTTCGATTCCGAACCCCCACCAAAGTAGCCGCACGCTGCGTCATCTTTCGAGAACCCGCCCTGAGCCGACCGCGAACATCACTCCGCGTTCGCCGGGTGGATGCCCGGCCGGGACCGCGGAGGGGTGCGGTCACCGGCCGGGCGCGGCTCGCCGCCAGGTCGGGGGGTCACGACGACGAACCGGGTCGCACCGCCTACCCGGGCAGGCGGAAATCCGCGGGGGCCACCACCGCCCGACCGCTTCGGTCCGGACGGTCCTCGCGCAGCGCGAGCTCGCGAACGCAAGGCATGCAAGGCATTCCGCTCACGACGACCTCAGCCCGATGCCCGTCGAGCTCCGCGCCGCACATCGCGAGGTAGACCGCCGAGGACGTCCACACGGCCATGTGCACGACGCGGCTCGTCTCCCCTGCTTCCCCGGTGCGGTACCGCACCGGGACGCGGATCGGACGCGGGGACGGAACTGCGGATTCGCTCATGCCGTCATGTTCGGCCCGAAGCCGAAGGGTTCGGGGAACGTTCGCAACCCCCGCGCGGTGGGGCACAGAACATGCCTCACCGAGAGTGCTAGACGATCACTCCCAGTCGTTGCGCCAGGTGGCGCGCTTCGGCGAGGATCATCCCGCCGCCTGAGGTGACCAGGTCACCGGCGATCTCCCTGGCCACCGGGTGGCACCGCATCGATTCCTCGCCTGCGCGCACCGCGCGCTGCAAGACGTGCAACGTCGCGGCGCGATCCTTGCGCTGGTGGTAAGCGCGAGCCGTTTCCAGCCACAACCGAGCTCGGCGGTCCACCGACGGCACCGATTCCGGGTCGACCTGTTCGGCGGCGTCGATCGCGCCGGCCGACCGGTGCAAGTCGACCTGGACGGATACCGAGGTCACCGCGCTGTTGGCACGGCCGAACAAGGTCCACGGGTGCGCGTAGTCGGCGGGCAGCCTCTTCGCCATCGCCTGGGCCTGGTCCAGCCTGCGCAGCGCGTCACCTTCGCGTCCCATCCGCGCGGCGGTGATCGAGCCGTGCAACCGGCACGCTCCCCACAACGCGCGAACCGAATCATCGGCCTCGTCCAGTCGAGGTTCCAGCAGCGCGGCCGCGTCGTCCACGAGTCGCACGGCGTCGTCCTCGCGCCCGGTCGCGCGCCACACGTTGCCCAGCACCCACGCGGATCCGGCCAGCGCGACGGGATCGTCCGCCAGTTCCGCCGAAGTCATGCACCTGTCGGCCGCCAGCCACAACAACGCCGAGTCGGACACCCAAGCGAGCACCTGCTCCGCGAGCGCGTACGCGGCGGACAAAGCGATGTGCGCTTCCCGCCGCTCGGCACCGTCGAGCACCCGGACCGCTCGGCGACCATCGCGGATGATCTGCGGCAGCACCGCGCCGACCGCTTTCCGCGGTGTCGCGGACGAATGCCACAAAGCCCAGGCGTCGGCGGTCCGGTCCAGCAACGCGGCCGGGGCCGGAGCCGACTCCGCCGACACGGTCAACGCCGTTTCTTCGATCGCCTCGCGCAGCGCGGGAACGGCATCGTGCGAGCAGCGTTCCGTCGAACCGGTCGTCGTGGCACTTCCGGTGAGCTCGGAGACGTCGCGCACGCCCAACGCTCCCGCGAGCTCGACGAGCTTCTCCCAGCGCGGCGTGTGCAGTCGGCCCTTCTCCACGGCTTTGAGCCATTCCGCCGACCTGCCGACCAGACCCGCCACGACAGGGCGGGATTTGCCGCGCCGCTCCCGGATGATCTGGATGCGTTCGCCGATGGTCTTGCCTGCGAGCTCGTCGGTCATAGCGACCACCTCTTCGCGATCGACCCGCGCACGGCTGATCGAGCCGTCGCCCTGGATCACAGGTTAGCGAGCCGATCGTGACGCAGGCCATACCGCCCGTCACTGGCCGACTTGGCGGCCTTCCGGGTGGATGGGGCAGGACGGGCGGGCCGGGCAGCGGGGGCAGTCGGAGTTCTCGGCGGCGACGTAGGCCGGGCCGACGCTGGAGGCCGCCGCGTCGTGCACCACGTCCAGCCACACCCGCAGCCGGTCCTCGTCGAGGCCGTCCTGCGCCCGCTCGGTCCACGGCCCCTGCCGGGAGGACTTCGCCACGTACAGCAGCCGCGCCCCGCCGGGCTCGGTGAGCGCGTCCGGCGCGGCTTCGCCGCCCTGGAACGCGCCGAGCGCGGCGGCGAGCTGGTAGACCGCCAGCTGCGGGTGCTCCTGCGCGTCGTCGGCGCTCACCGCGGACTTGCTCGTCTTGACGTCCACGACGACGGGCCTGCCGTCGCCGTCGGCTTCCAGCCGGTCCACCCGGCCGCGCAACCGCAGCTTCGGACCGCCTTCGCGGCTCGGCACCTCCAGGTCCAGGTCCCGCTCCACGCCGAGCTGCGTCAGCTCGGCGCGGGAGCTCTCCAGCCAGCCGACGAACGCGTCGAGCATGCCTTCCACCCGGCGCCGCTCGTGGCGGGAGAACCACGGCGCTCCGGCGTCGACGGACTTCCACGCCTGGTCCAGCGCTTCCCGCAACTGCTCGCGGTCGGCGCCTTCGGCGGCCTTCTCGACGAGGGCGTGCACGAGGGTTCCGGTGACGGAGGCGAGTTCGGCGGCGTCCTCGCCGCCGTGGCGCTGCACCATCCACCGCAGCGGGCACTTGCTCAACACGTCCACAGTGGAGGGTGAGACCTTGACGGCTTCGTCCTGCTCCACCAGCGGAGCCGCCGTGGAGCTCTCCGGCAGGCCGTACCAGCCGTCCGGGTCCGCGCCGGGAACTCCGGCGACCGCGAGCCGCGCGAGCTGCTCGGCGGCCCGCTCCCGGCGACCCGGTTTGGCCTCGCCGTCGCAGACCACCCGGCGCAGCTCCGCGACGAGTTCACCCAGCACCAGGCCGCGTTCCGGGCGCAGCAACGGCCGCTGCTGCTCCACGTCGGTGCTGATCCCCTCCAGCTCGTCGAGGAACCGGGACGGCTGCTCGTCCTCCCCGCGCACCGCGCTCACCAGCAGCGACCGCCGCGCGCGACCGGCGGCGACCAGCAGCAGGCGTCGCTCCTCCGCCAGCAGCGGCGCGGTGGCCGACACCCGCTCCTGCTCGTCCACGCCGGAGAGCACGTCCACCAAGCGCCCGGTGTGCAGCAGCGAACCGCGCAGCCGCAGGTCGGGCCACGTGCCCTCCTGCACGCCGGGGATCGCCACGACCTCCCACTCCCGGCCCGCCGAGGCGTGCGCCGTCAGCACCGACACCGCGTCCCCGGCCGGAGCGGTCGGGGCCAGGCTGCTGCCGGTGATGCGCTGCTTGCGCAGCTCGTCGACGAAACCGACGACGTCCGAACCGGGCTTGCGGTCCGCGTACTGCGCGGCGGCGTCGAACAGCGCGACCACCGCGTCCAGGTCCCGATCGGCCTGCGCCCCGGCGATGCCGCCGCGTTCGGACGCCGACACCCAGCGCTGCTCCAGGCCGCTGGCCTTCCACACCCGCCACAACGCCTCTTCGACGCCCTTGCCGATCACCTCGGTGGCGGTGGACAGCAGCGCCGCGAGCCTGCGGGCCGGTCGGGCGGCGGCGTCCTCCAGGCCCGCGAGCCGGTCGCCGTCGCGCAGCACCTCCACCAGCAGCTCGCCGCTGGACTTCTGCTCCCCGGTGGCCTTCTGCAACCGCAGCAGCCCGCGGCGCAACCGCCGCAGCGCCAACGGATCGGCGCCGCCGAGCGAGGAGGACAGCAACGCCTCCGCCGCGTCCGGATCCAGCGCCGGGGGGCTCGCCGCGCAGTGCAGCAGCGTCAGCAGCGGGCGGATCGCGGTGCGGTGCGCCAGCGGCACGTCGTCCACCGGCAGCACCAGCGGCACGCCCGCCGCGAGCAGCGCGCGGCGCAGCACCGGCAGCGACTGGCCGGTGGAGCGCACGATCACCGCCATGTCCGACCACGGCACCTCGTCCAGCAGGTGCGCGCGGCGCAGCTGGTCGGCCACCCACGCCGCCTCCTGCGCCTGGGTGCCGAGCAACCGCACCTGCACCGATCCGCCCTCGCCGTCCGGCGGCCGCAGCGCGCGCTGCGGCCCGGCGCCCGGCAGGCCCTGGATCAGCCTGCCGACGGCGGTGTGCACCGCGGGCGACATGCGACGGCCGGTGGTGAGCACCTCCGTGCGGTCCGGTTCGGCGCCGGTCAGGGCGCTCGGATCGGCACCGCGGAAGGAGAACACCGCCTGGTCCGGGTCCCCGGCCAGCAGGAACTCGTGCGCCGACTCGCCGAGCCTGCGGATCAGCTCGAACTGCTGCGGGTCCAGGTGCTGCGCGTCGTCGACCAGCAGGTAGCGCACCCGGTCGCGTTCCGCGGCCAGCAGCTCCGGGTCGGTGTCGAAGGCCAGCAGGGCTTGGGCGACCAGTTCCGCCGCGTCCAGCTCCGCGCCGCCGTGCCCGCCGCCGCGCAGCAGGGTGACCTGCTCGTACTGCTCTCCGAATCCGCCCGCGGCCACCCATTCCGGGCGGCCCTGCTGCTGCCCCAGCTCGATCAGCGTGCGCGGTCCGGCGCCGCGTTCGGCCACGCGCAGCAGCAGATCGCGCAGCTCACCCGCGAACGCCTCCACCGGCAGCGCGGCGCGCAGCGAGTCCGGCCAGTCCGGCGCGCCGTTGTCCAGGTCGCCTTCGAGCAGTTCGCGGACCAGTGCGTCCTGGTCCGGCCCGGTGAGCATCCGAGGTGGCGGCGCCTCCGTCAGCACCGCCTGCAGCCGCAGCACCGCGAACGCGTAGGAGTGCACGGTGCGCACCAACGGTTCCTGCGCGGTGCGCAGCCCGTCGCCGGAGGTGAGCCGCCGGGTGATCTGCGCCCGCATCCGGGTCGCCGCGGCCCGGCCGGAGGTCAGCACCAGCACGTTCTCCGGCGGGACGCCGTGGCGCAGTATCCGGTCGGCGGCGACCTCGGCCACCAAGGTCGTCTTCCCGCTGCCGGGTCCGCCGAGGACGCGCAGGAAACCGCCGCCGCCGGCGTCGAGCACCCGCCGGGCGGGCTCGTCCCAGTCCAGCCGTCGTTCGCCGCCGGGCCGGCGGACGAGCACCGGCGCCGCGCGGCGCGGGGCCGACTCGCGGCGAGCCGGCTCGCGGGGAGAGGTCCTGTTCGGGGCGGGCACGGCCACGATGGAATCACGCCGCACCGACACCGATCGCGCAGGCCGGGCCGAGCGAGCCGGAATAACGGTAATTTCCCACGCCGTTCACATTCTGCTGTGAACGCGGCGCAAAAACTCCTCTGTGGACTCCACAATTCGCTGGCCAGGGCTGATACAGAAAGCGACAGAGAAAACACGCCAAGACCCCAGAGGGAGCACGCCGATGTTCCTTTTGGTGGTACGAACCAATTTCAGGTTCTGGGAAAGTCCCGCTGAGCCACGAATCCCCGCCGTGGCGAACAAGATCCCCGAAGGAGGACCAGTGGGCAAGCTCCGCAAGAACATGCTCACCCTGGCCGGTACCGGTGTCGCCGTCGCGTGTGCGGCCACCCTGACCGCCGTTCCCGCGCTGAGCGCCAAGCAGGACGTCGCGCCCCAGGCCGAGAGCCCCGTCGCGGCCTCGCCCTACCTCTACAACGGCTGGGGCAACCCGCCGGCGCCGTCCGAGGTGCAGGGCGCGACCGGCATCAAGGACTTCACGCTCGCGTTCATCAACGCCGACGGCAGCTGCAACCCCGCCTGGGACGGCACCCGTCCGCTCGACGGCCAGGACAAGGCAACCATCGACGAGATCCGCGCCGGCGGCGGCGACGTGATCCCCTCGATCGGCGGCTGGAGCGGCAACAAGCTCGGCGAGGTCTGCACCGACGCGCAGTCCCTCGCGGGCGCCTACCAGAAGGTGATCGACGCCTACGGCCTCAAGGCCATCGACATCGACATCGAATCCACCGAGGTCGAGACCCCCGCCTCCCGGGACCGCGTGATCGAAGCGCTGAAGATCACGAAGGAGGCCAACCCCGGCCTCAAGACCGTCGTCACGTTCGGCACCACCACCACCGGGCCGAACGAGAACGGCAAGGCCATGATCGCCAAGGCCGCCGAGATCGGCGCCGACATCGACGTGTGGACGCAGATGCCGTTCGACTTCAACGGCACCGACATGGCGCAGGACACGATCACCACGACCGACGCGCTGAAGGAACAGGTCAAGACGGCCTTCGGCTACGACGACGCGGCGGCCTACGCGCACGTCGGCATCTCGTCGATGAACGGCAACACCGACCAGCCCGCCGAGCACGTCGACGTGGCCGCCTTCCAGAAGATGGCCGACTACGCCAAGGAGAAGGGCCTCGGCCGGTTCACCTTCTGGTCGGTCAACCGCGACCGGCCCTGCGACGGCAGCGGCGACGTCAGCAGCTGCAGCGGCGCCGAGCAACAGCCGTGGGAGTTCTCCTCGATCGTTGCCGGGTTTGCTGGCTGATTGTCGGGCTCGTTCTGCTTTGGTGTCCGGGTAGCGGAACCTCAGTGAGCCTCTCGCTGCGGGATCTTTTTCCCAAGTGGCTCCGCCACGAGGGAAAAAGCCGTCCTCGCGAGAGGCTCACTGAGAACCCGCCGGTGAGCGGCTTTGTGACGTGGGCTATGTGCTTCGCACATACAGGCACGGCTTCGCCGCAAGGCAGACTTCGCTCCGCTCGTCCAAGGCACGGCTTCGCCGCCAGGCGGAATTCGCTCCGCTCGTCCGAGGCACGGCTTCGCCGTGAGGCACGGCCTTCGGCCGCAACGCAGACAGGCTTCGCCGGTCGGGCGTTGACAGAAGAATGAAGGTGCGAGGGCTGTCGCCCTCGAACTCCACGCTCCATTGCGCCGTGCGTCCCAGTTTCCGTTGGGGCGTACGGCGCAATGCTGATCCGCCGTTCCACCAGTTGATCTTGGCGTGCTAAAATCCCTGCGGTTTCATGCGGGAAAAGCGAATCGGGGGGACCGGGACGCGAGCGTCCGATCGCCACACCCCGCAAACCCGTCTCCCTCAGCACGACACCTCGCCCGACGGCGTGGTGCTTCGCATGCCGCCGAGACCGCCGCGACGCGCTCCGTCGCGCGCACCGGCACACACGGGTGGGACGTAGTGCAGAAGCTCGATGACTGGCGCAAAGGCCGCCGCAGCATCCGCGATCGCCTCTACGGCGTGGTCCTGATACCCGGCATCGCGCTGCTGGTGCTCTGGTCGATCATCAGCGGGATCACCCTCTACAACGGGTTCCACCTGCGGGGCATCGCCTCCGGCGTGCGCGACGTGTCGCTGCCCGCGATGCGGGTGCTGGCCTCCGCGCAGAAGGAACGCACGCTGAGCCTGCTGCAGGCCGCGGCCCCCGATTCCGCCGGCGAACGGCTCGGCAAGCAGCGCGAGGCGACCGACCGGGCGCTGACCGCGATGCGCGACGCCGCGGACCCGACGCTGCAGCAGGCGCCGGACGAGGTCGCCGCCCGGATGCGCGCGCTCAACCGGGTCATCGCGGAACTGCCCGTGATGCGGGCCCGCGTGGACGGCATGCAGGCCGATCGGGCCCAGATCCACGGCTACTACAACGGTTTCGTCGACGCGGGCTCCGCGCTGTTCGAATCGCAGGCCCGGCTGTTCCCGGACTCCGCGGTCACCCAGGGCGGGCTGCGCGCCGACGCGTTCTTCACCGCCGCGGACCGGATGGCGCGAGCCGCGTCGCTCGCTTCCGACGGGCTGCGCACCGGCACCTTCACACCCGCCGACCACCGGGCGTTCGCGCACCTGACCGGCGCCTACCACCTGGAGCTGGAGTCCAGCGCCGCGTCCGCCCCGCCCGACGTGCGGGCGCGGTACACCAAGATCATCTCAACGCCGCACTTCCGGCACCTCACCGAGCTGGAGGACCAGATCGTCGAACTCGGGCCGTGGAGCCCGGACGACGACGCACCGGCCATCGACGCGACCGATTGGCTCACCACCAGCGACCTCGTCACCGACGACCTCACCACGCTGGCCTCCACGCAGGCGCAGCGCACCGCCGCCGCCGGGCTGGAAGCGGGCGACCGCAACCTGATCCAGGTCGCGATCGGCAGCGTCGTCGCGCTGCTGATCGTGCTGCTCGCGATCCTCGTCGCGCTGCGGGTGTCCCGCGGCCTGTCCCGGCGGCTCAACGGGCTCCGCGACGACACCCTGCTGCTCGCCGGCGGGCAGCTGCCGGAGATCGTGGCCCGGTTGCGCCGCGGCGAGCGCGTCGACATCGACCGCGAGGTCGCGCACCTCGACTACGGCCGCGACGAGATCGGCCAGGTCGCCGAGGCCTTCAACACCGCCCAGCGCACCGCGGTGTCCGCTGCCGTGCAGGAAGCGCAGGCCCGCGAGGGCGTGCACACCGTCTTCCTCGGCATCGCCGGACGCAGCCAGGCACTGGTGCACCGGCTGCTGACCATGATCGACCGCCTGGAGCGCGAGGAGCAGGACCCGGACCGGATGGCCCTGCTGTTCGGCCTCGACCACCTCGCCACCCGCGCCCGCCGCAACGCCGAGAACCTGATCATCCTCGGCGGCGGGCAGCCGGGCCGCCGGTGGTCGCGCCCCATCGAGCTCGCCGACGTGCTGCGCAGCGCGGTCGCCGAGACGAAGCACTACGCGCGGGTGCGCGTGCAGCGACCGCCGGATCTGGCGCTGCACGGCGACGCGGTCGCCGACACGGTGCACCTGCTGGCGGAGCTGCTGGACAACGCGACGTCCTTCTCCCCGCCCGAATCGCGGGTGAACGTGCACAGCCACACCGTCGCCCGCGGCGTGGTGATCGAAGTCGAGGACCGCGGCCTCGGCATCGCCGACACCGACCGGGAAGCGGCGAACGCGATGCTGGCGGGCCCGCCGGAGTTCGACGCGATGGCGCTGCGCTCGGACAGCAGGCTCGGTTTGTTCGTGGTGGCGCGGCTCGCCGACCGCCACGGCATCGGAGTGGAGCTGCGCACCTCCGCCTACGGCGGTACCCGGGCGACGGTGCTGGTGCCCGCGAAGCTGATCGTGGAGCCCATCGAGCCCGATCCCGGCGAGGCGCACACCTCCCAGCTCCCGAGGGTGCGGTCGGCCTCCGGGGACGACCCGCGGCACGAGCCGGACGAGGCGGCGACCGCCGATGCCGCGGCCGAATCCGTCGACCTCGCGGACGTCGCCGACGAGCCGGTGGAGGCGGATCGCGCCGCGTTCGACCCGTTCACGTCGGCGAACGACGAGCACGGGAGTTCCCCCGCCACCGGCGAGACGGACTCCGACGAGACGACCACCGACGACGCGGACTCCGCTGCGGTGTCCGACGTTCCCGCCACGCCGAGCACGTCGAGCATCGAGACCACGGACCCGGAACTCGAAGCGATCGGCTCCGACGAGCCCGCTCCGGACGTCCCCGAGCCGGAATCCGGTGCCGCGGACGGAGAACTCACCACCGACGACCACTCCTGGCCGCCCGACACGGAGGATTCGGACCCAACGGACGCCGCGGCCGAGGACGCGGACTCCGAGCCGGTTCGGACGCCACCCGAGCGTTCAGCCGACGTCACCGCTTCGGGCGACGACTCGTCGGCGGAGCGCGGCTACCGTTCGGACGGAGGGGAACCGATCGAGCCCGGAATTCAGCACGAATCCGCGCTCGACGCGGCATGGCCGACCGAGGATCCCGCCGGGAACGCGGACCAGGTCACCTGGCCTGCGGACGCGGATCCGGCGACCACCGATCCCACCGGCCACCGGCCGATCACGAACACCGACACCGCGTCGCCCGGCAATGGCGACGCGACCACGAACGACAGCACCGACGACAGCACGAACGGCCCGGACGGCGATCCGGGGTCGGAACCCGAGGAAGCCGCGGTTCCGCTCCCCCGCCGCCGCAAGCAGGCCAACCTCGCGCCGGAGCTCGCCCGCGAGCAATCGGACGAGGACGAACGGCGGGCGGAATCCGGATCCCGCTCCGCCGCGGAGATCCGGGCGTTGATGTCGGCCATCCAGCGGGGTACCGACCGGGGCCGCAGGCCCGCCGACCCGGACGCGAGCACGACCGACGAGTGAAGGGGATGCGCAGTGCGGCACACGAGCACCACGACCGAATTCGAGCTCGGCCGGTTGCTGGGTGATCTGGTCGACCGCGTCGCGGGGGCCCGCCACGCGGTCGTGCTGTCCACCGACGGCCTGGTGGTCGAGTGCTCGCCCGAACTGTCCACAGTGGACGCCGAGGCGCTGGCGGCGACGGCCTCCGCGCTGCACGGCCTCGCCCGCGGCACCGGGCACCGCTTCGGCGGCGGCTCCATCCGGCAGACCGTGGTGGAGATGGACCACGCGTTCCTGTTCGTCACGGCCGCCGACAACGGCTCCTGCCTGGCGCTGCTCGGCGAGGAGCACGCCGACGTCGGGCTCATCGCCTACGAGATCAACCTGTTCGTCCAGCAGGCGGGGCGGGCCATCGAGGCCGCACCCCGCTCCCGGCTGACCCCGACGGCGACGTGACCTCCCGGCGGGCGGCGACCGGGGGCTGGCGCGACGGCGCGGCCGGTCCGCTGGTGCGGCCGTACGCGATGACGCGCGGCCGCACCCACGCCGCAGCCGCCGAGCTGGACCGCGCCACCCTCGTCGTGGCCGCGCCGGAACCCGCCGCCCCGGACGAGTGGGACGCCGACCGCGAACGCATCCTGCTGCTGTGCGCGCAGCCGAGGTCGGTCGAGGATCTGGCCGCGGCGTTGGAGATCCCGCTGGTGGTGGCGAAGGTCCTCGTGTCCGACCTGCTCGACAGCGGTGATCTCAGCGTGCCGCTCACGCCGCTGCGCGAACCCGACTACGACCTGCTGCAGGCAGTGCTCGATGGCATCCGCCGCTTGTAATAGCGGTTCGTCCGGCTCCCACCGGTGACGTCGGCCGTTCTGGAACACTGCACCCGTGGACGAGGAAACGCTGGAACGGGTTCGAGCCGTGGTCGCCGCCATCCCGCCCGGTTCCGTGCTCTCCTACGGCGACGTCGCGGAGCTCGCGGGGCTGCGGTCGGCGCGGCTCGTCGGCCGGATCCTCGCGGAGGACGGCGCGGACATCTCGTGGCACCGGGTGCTGCGCTCCGACGGCACCATCGCCGAGCACCTGCGGCAGCGCCAGCTCGAACTGCTCCGCGGCGAGGGCGTCCTCGCCGACGGAGCCCGCATCAACATGCGCCGCTACCGCTGGTCCGGCCCCTGATCCGCACACCCCGGCGTGTCGGACACCCCCCTGTGGACAACCCGTTCCGGCTGATCAGAGAGGTCGTTCCCGGCTCGGAACACGGGGTTCATCTCGGTCGGGTGGTTCGACTTCTCGCGAAATTGCGGGAGTCGTCCACACCGTGACGGTTCGCTCGGGGTCAGGGGCGGAAGGTCGGGAGTTCGTCGGCGACCAGCTTGACCAGCGCGGCCGTGCGGGCTCGCTCCGGCATCGCGTGCGGGAGCCCGGCTCGGGCGATGGGGGCCGCGGTGACCGGGCCTACGCAGGCGATGAACACGCCGCGCAGCGCCGCGAGCAGCGCCGGTCCGCGGCCGGTCCGCTCCGCGCGGGCCAAGAAGTTCGTCGCGGCCGGCGCGCTGGTCAGCGGCAACGCGTGCACTTCGCCCGCGATGACCTCGTCGATCAGCCGGTCCAGCGCGGGCAGGTCCACGGGGTCCGTCCAGCGGTACACCACGATCGGCAGCACTTCGGCGCCCGCCGCGCGCAACCGCTCCCGGAAGTCCGTCATCGGATCACCGTGCAGCTGCACGACGACCCGTTCGCCCGCGACGCCGGTCTCCAGCAGCCGGGCGAGGATGTCGGCGACCTCCTCCGTCGGCGCGGTGAACGACTCGCGCAACCCCGCACCGCGGATCGCTCCGCGCGCTTTCGCTCCCCGCGCGAGCAGTTCCGCCCGGCCCAGGTGTTCCAGCAGCCGCTCCCCCGAGCCCTGGGCCTGCGCCGATTCGAGCCAACCGCGGAACCCGGTGCCGGTCACCGCGACCACGTGCTGCACGGGCCGCTCCAGCACCGCTTCGGTCGCCGCGGTCAGCTCGCCGTCGTCGTGGACGGGGACCGTGTGCATCGCCGGGGCGTAGCGCACCGCCGCGCCGCGCCGCTCCAGCAGCGCGCCCAGCTCACCCGCCTTGCGCTCGGCGGTGATCCCCGCGGTGAACCCGCGCAGCGGTCCGGTGTCGTCGACGGTCTCTGCCACCCGCCCATCGTCACACCCCCACGGCACCGCGCGGCGGACCGGGTGCGCGGCCGAGGTGCGACGCCGGGATCAGAGGACTTCGAGGACCATTTGCGACGCGTGCTCCAGGCCGCCGAGCGACGCCGTCGTGGAACGCGGGTGCAGCGCGTGCACCGCGAGCCGGAACAGCAGTGCCCGCAGCAGCGCCTGCGGCCAGTCCGTCAGGTGCGACCAGCGCTCCACGATCGCCGCGTCCGAACCGCCCCAGGACAGCGCATCGATCACCGCGACGGCCGCCGCCCATTCGGCGGGTCGCCAGAACGGGGCGAAGTCGATGATTCCGGGTGGCGCGTTGCCGGCGAACAGGACGTTGCCGAACAGGTCGCCGTGCACCACCTGCGGGCGCAGCTGCGTCCGGCGCCGCGATCCGGCGAGCACGTCGTAGAGCCTGCCGCCCTTGTCCAGCGGCAGCGGGTAGTCCTCTTCGCCCCAGGACATCCGGTCCGCCAGCGCGTAGATGTCCTGCCGCGCGTCGACGAACCTGGGCCGGGTGAGCACGCTGCTGGCGGCGTGCAGCCGCAGCGACATGGCCACGACCTCGTCGTGGCGCGGCTCCGGACGTCCCGTGATGTCGCGGCTCGCGGACCAGCCGGACACCACCCAGCGACCGTCGGTGGAGCGGACCGGTCTGCCCACTCGCACCTCGTCCGGTTCCAACAGGTCGAGGGTCTGCGCCACCCAGGCGGCTTCGGCGGTGTTCGCGGCCGGTTTGAGCACGACCTCACCGCAGCGCCAGGCGACGCCACCGTTGAGCAGTTCGGCGTCCTCCCCGCGCGCACCGAACGCCGCGCGCACGTGCGGCGGGGGCGGCTCCGGAGTTCCAGTCACGGCGCAGACGCTACCTCGGAGATCCCCGAATGGGGGTCAGGCACTCCGCAGATCATGCCCCGAAGCGAATCGTGATCTCCCGCTCCCGAACCCCCCGAAACGACGACCGGCCCGGCCCCCAACAGGAACCGGACCGGAAGGAACAGCCGCACAGCGCCACCCATCAACCCGAGCGACCTGCACTTCTACCCCACACACCAACAGAACCAGCCACCCCACCCGACCAAAGCGCCCTGCCTACCAAGCGACCAAAGGCCGTGCTTAACGGCGAAGCCGTGCAGTGGGCAAGCAAAGCAAAGCCTGCCTCACAGCCGAAGACCGTGCCTCTGCGGCGAAGCCATGCAGTAGGGCGGCGAAGCCAAGCCTGCCTTGCGGCCGAAGGCCGTGCCTGTATGTGCGAAGCACATAGCCCACGTCGAAAAAACGACCACCGGCGGGTTCTCAGGTGTCTTCTCGCGAGGACAGCTTTTTCCCTCGTGGCGGAGCCACTTGGGAAAAAGATCCCGCAGCGAGAAGACA
>NZ_JBSFWJ010000094.1:0-17231 GCF_053592695.1 Saccharopolyspora sp. NPDC002578
TCAGCGGCTTCCTCGCGAGGACAGCTTTTTTCCTCGTGGCGGAGCCACTTGGAAAAAAGATCCCGCAGCGAGGAAGCCGCTGAGGTTCCGCTACCGCACCACCACAGCAAAACAAGCCGTGGAAGCAGTCAATTGCTGATGGGAAATTCAGTCGCGGACCGTGGGCGGGGTCTGGGCGAGCTGCTGGTCGAGCAGCTGCTTGAACGCCGTCTCCGCGGCCGCCTTGTCCTGCGCGCTGACGTCGACGATGATCGCCCAGCCGTGCGCGACGTAGGCGGTGCGGTACACGCCGCCGCCGGTCGTCATCACCTCGACGCCCTGGTAGGAGAGGTCCTCGTTGACGCTGAGGCCCTGCTGGTCGTCCAAGTAGGCCTGCGCCACGGCCTGCGCCGCCGTCGGGTCCGGCATCCGCACGGTGAGCAGCACCGACGTCGCTGCGCCGTCGCTGCGGCTGAAGAAGCCGTCGATCAAGCCGCCCTGCAGCGCGGCGTTGCGCACCGGATCGCGCAGCACGCCCGCCTTCGGGCTGTTCTCCAGCGCCGGGCGGTCCAGCGGCCCGTTGTACGGGTGCGGCTGACCGGGCGGCGGGGCGACCAGCACCTCGGGGGTGGCCACCGGCGCGGGCTTCGCGGCCGGCGGCTCCGGCAGCGGTTCGGGCGTCGGCACCGGCGGCGCCTGCTGCTCCGTCGGCTGCGGCGGCGCCGCCTCGTCGCCACCGGAGGTGAAGTAGAAGACGCCGGCGACGATGACTCCGACCAGCAGCACCGCGCCGAGCGAGATGCCCGCGATGGTCTTGCCCTTCGAGGAGCCGTCGCCGACCTCGAAGACCTCCGGGCCCTGGCGCATCCAGCTGGTGTCGCCGTGCTCCGGTGCCGGCGGCTGATCCGGGTCACCCCAGGGCGAACCGGCGTTCTCGCCGGTGTTCCAACCCGGCTGCTGGTTCCACTGCGGCTGCGGCTGCTGCCCCCACTGCTGGGGCTGCTGCTGGCCGACGTTGACGACCTGCGTGCTCTCCGACTGCTGCGCCATCGGGTTCTGCACGACCTGCGTGGACTCGTTCGACGGCTGCGGCTGCTGCGGTTGCTGGGCGGCCTGCGCGCCTTGCGCGGCGGCGGCGCCCCAGTTGAACGCGGGAGGGAACGGGCTCGGGTTCTGCTGGCCACCGGGCGGGGTCCCCTGTTGGGGGAAGCCACCGGAAGGAGTTCCGGGCTGCTGCGGGAAGTCGCCTGACGCGGGTCCGCCCTGCGACCTGCCGATCAACGCGTCCCGCCGGGAGCGGTACTCCTCGGCGGAGATCCTGCCTGCCGCGAGTTCGGCGTCGAGATTGTGCAGCTCGTCTTGCCAGGTCACCGATGCGCCCTTTCCGGTTTTCACGAGTCGCTGCCGATGTGCGATCGCCCGTCATTTTGCACCCCCCAGTGCGCGCGCGATGCACCGGCCGGATAACGATCCGGGCGGTGTGAGCAGTGCGCGCGGCCTCGGTCGCCGAAACGGGCGCCGAGATCACGGTGTCACCCGATACGCTACTCCGTGTTGAGGGCGGGTTCGAGGGTGACTTCCTGGGGGTGAAGCGGGTGGGCACGGTGCGTGTCGAGCACGCTCACCCGGAGCGCTTCGCCGACCCCGCGCACGGTTTCGCGTGGATCCGCATGATCGGCGCGTTGCTGGTGATCTACGGGCACAGTTCTCCGCTGGCCGGATCGGGCGAGCTGTTCCCGCCGGAATGGCCGGTGCAGCCCGATGAGGGCGTGCTCATGGGTTTTTTCGCGATGAGCGGCTTTCAGATCGCGGAGAGCTGGATTCGCGATCCGCACCCCGTTCGATTCGCCGCGAAACGAGTGCTGCGGCTGTGGCCGCCGATGCTCACCGTCACGCTGGGCCTGGCGCTGGTCGTCGGTCCGCTGGTGACGACGCTGCCGGTGGGGGAGTACTTCGCCGCGCGCGACACCTGGGGTTACGTCGTCAACAACGCCGGGTTGCTGACGTTGAAGCACGAACTTCCCGGAGTGTTCACCGGGAATCCGTGGCCGGACGCGGTGAACGGCTCGCTGTGGACGCTGCCGATGGAGCTGCTCGCCTACGGCGGTCTGTACGTGCTGCTGCTGGCGGGCGCGGCGAAGCAGCGGTGGCGGTGGCTGGCGGTCGTGGCGCTGGCCGCGCTCGTGGTGTGGGACCGCTACCTGGAGCAGGACCCGGGCGCGGAGTCCGCGGGCTCGATGCTGAGCGTCCCGGTGGAATCGCTGGTCGCGTTCCTGGTGGCGTTCGCCTTCGGCGTCGTGCTGAACCTGTACCGGATCCCGCTGTCGCCGACCGCCGCCGTCGCGGCGCTGGCCGTGCTCGTGGCCATGCCGAACAGCATCTCCGCCTCGTTCCTGATGGTGTTCGCGGCCAGCTACGCGGTGGTGGTCGCCGGGCACTTCTGGCCCGCGCGGCTCACGGTCCCGGGACTGTTCGTCAACGGCAGCTACGGCGTCTACGTGTGGGGCTTCCCCGTCCAGCAGCTGCTGGCGATGGCGGGCATCGCGAACCAGTACCTGATGCTGCTGTGCGCGGCGCCGATCGCCTACGTGCTGGGCACGTTGTCGTGGGTGTTCGTCGAGGAGCCGACGATGCGGCTGCGGCACTACATCGCACCGGAGTCCCGGTCGCGCGGTGACCGCGACCGGTTCCGCGACGACGACGCGGATCGCGACGACCGGGCCTGGGACGACGACGGTCGCGACCGCGACGACTGGGACCGCGACGACTGGGACTACGACGACCTGGACGAGGAGTACGACCGGGACGACGCGTACGACCGGCGTGACCGCAGCGACCGCGACCGGCACCGGGACTACGACGACCCCGGAACCGGCGACCGGGAAGCGGAGCGCACCGCCGTCCGGGACGCCGCCGAGCGGGCACGCTCCACCCCGCCCCCCGCCGACCGGCGGGCGCCGGTTCCCGGCGACGCGGCGGAGACCGAGCGCAACTTCCCCCCGGCCGGGCCCGCGTCGGAACCGGCGGAGCTCTGGCCGACGGAGGACCCGGTCGAGCCCGCGCCGCGCCACGGCCGCTCCGGCGACCTCGGCGGACCCGCCGTCCCCGCTCCGCCGCGTCGCGGCAGGCACGCCGCGCGCCGCCCGGATCCGCCGATGGCGGAGGAGGAGACCCGGCCGCTGGGCAGGGTCTCCCGGTCGGCCGACCACCCCTGATCCCGCGCGTAGCATCGGGGGCATGGCGCTGTTCTTCGGTGACAGGATCCGCATGATCGACCCGGACGAGGCGTTGCCGGGCCGCTCCACCCCGCTCCCGGTGCCCGAGCGGCACGCGGTGTTCGGCGACCGCACGATCGTCCCGCCCTTCCCGCAGGGCACCGAGTCGCTGGTCGTGGGCATGGGCTGCTTCTGGGGCGCGGAGCGGATCTTCTGGCGGACCGAGGGCGTGTGGACCACCGCCGTCGGTTACGCGGGCGGCTACACGCCGAACCCCACCTACGAGGAGGTGTGCAGCGGTCTGACCGGGCACACCGAGGCCGTGCTGGTCGTCTTCGACCCGGCCGTGATCGCGCTGCCCCAGGTGCTGCGGGTGTTCTGGGAGGGCCACGACCCGACGCAGGGCCTGCGCCAGGGCAACGACCGCGGCAGCCAGTACCGCTCGGCCGTCTACTACGCCGACGACGCGCAGCGCGCGGCGGTGGAGGACAGCCGCGAGCAGTACCAGGCGGCGTTGACCGCGGCGGGCCACGGCTCGATCACCACGGAGATCGCGGCGCTGGGGGAGTTCTACTACGCCGAGGGCTACCACCAGCAGTACCTGTCGGAGGCGAAGAACCCGAACGGTTACTGCGGCATCGGCGGCACCGGGGTCTCCTGCCCGGTCGGCCTGGTCGCCGAGTAGTTCCGCCGTGGGATGAATGATCGACTAATTCGAATTCATTCCCACCTATCCGCGAATTTCCCCTTTTTCCCGGTCCGATTCAAGATCGAAATCAGGGGTGCCGACGAGCTTCGTCCCGGCGTGCTGATCGCGCGCCGGGACGAAGGCCGGGGGACGGAAAAGCGGGTCAGCCGAAGTTGACGTCCGCGCAGGAGTAGAAGGCGTTCGCGGTGTCCGCGATGTCCCACACGCCGAGGATCACGTGCCGGCCGGACTTGCCTTCGGGCATCTTGCCGTCGTGGGTGTAGGTGTTCGGCGGCTGGGCGCCGCCGTAGTCGACGTCGACGAACGGGGCCGGCTCGAGCTGGTCGCGCGACAGCGGCTTGTTCGGGTCCCAGCCGTCCTTGGTGACGAAGTAGCGGAACGAGGTCGTGGAGTGCGCGGCCGTGATCTTCCACTGGAACTGGAAGTCCTGACCAGCGGCGACGTCCGTCGCGGGCCACTGGCCACCGCGCGGGTCGTCGAGCTCGGAGAAGCCCTCCTTGCCCGCGGAGCAGAGCGAGCCGTCAACGGGGCCCGCCTCGGGAAAGCCCTTCGGCCCTTCCGCGCTCTGCGGCTCCCACTGGATCGCGCCGCAGTCGTTCAGCGTCCCGTTGGAGCAGGCCTCCTGGCGGCTCGCGGGGCTCTGGACGAATCCGTGGCTGTTCGCGACACCGGATGTGAAAACCGGCAATGCCAATCCGGCAATGCTGAGCGCTGCGATACCGATCGTGCTTTTAACACGTTTCTTGAGCATGGGAGTGCTCCTTTCTGGATCGGTGCCGCAAAAGTTACTTCTCACCCTTCTGGCTTAATAGCTCCGTTCTGGGCAATATGGAGATCGGTCGAAGCGGGCTACTGGTCCAGACCTTGAGGCCGATTGGTCTAGTCCAAGATCGGGTTCGGCTTGCGGGCGGAGGTGTCCGAACCGACCATCCGGGGCATGGCAGACAACATCTATCGAGTCACCGAGATCGTCGGTTCGTCCGCGGAGGGCGTCGACGACGCGATCCGCAAAGGAGTGCGGCGAGCCGCGCAGACGTTGCGGGAGGTCGACTGGTTCGAGGTCACCGAAGTCCGCGGCCACGTCGAGAACGGCGAGGTGGCCCACTTCCAGGTCGGGCTCAAGGTCGGCTTCAAGCTGGAGAGCTGACCGGCCACGACGACGAAAAAGGCCCCGCCGAACCCGGCGGGGCCTTTCTGCGAGCGGATGACGGGACTCGAACCCGCGACCCTCACCTTGGCAAGGTGATGCGCTACCAGCTGCGCTACATCCGCATCAGAACCTTGAGGAGCTCGATCACCGGAGTGATCTCCTGCGCCCCTCGAAGCGCTGTTGAGAACACTTTAACCCATGGTTCGCGCCCCGTTGCCGGGGGGTCACCGTCGGCTCGGTCCGGCCCGCACGAGCTCGATGCGCAGCAGCACTCGGCGCTCCCGAACCATCGCCTCCCGGTAGGCCGCCCAGTCCTCGTGCTCACCGGAGACGGTGCGGTAGTAGTCCTCCAGCAGCGGCAGCGCCGCCGGCTGCTCGACGACTTCCGCGGCGCCCTCGACCTGGATCCACTCGCCGAAGAACTCGTCCGGCAGCACGCACACCCACGCGCGCGGATCGCGCCGGAGGTTGTGCGCCTTCGCGCTGCCCCCGGTGGTGCTGACGACGACGTGCCCCGCGTCGTCGACCGCGGCCAGCACCGGGCTCAACTGCGGAGTCCCGTCCGCGCGCAGCGTGCTCAGCACGGCCCGGTGGTGCTCCCGGACGAACGAACGAGCCTGGTCGAGATCCACGAAGGCCTCCCGGTGATCGTCGCCACGCGGCGGGCGACCGATGCCCCCACGGTAGCGACGCCGCCCGCGGCCGGGCCATTCGCGGATCGCGCCCGCGGAGCCGCGGTGCCACCACGCGAAACGAGTTCGGCGGCCGGTTCCGGGCGGGGCTGGTCCATTCGGCCGGTGTGATCGACAATGACCGGGTGCCGCCCGAGTTTCACCCTCCAGGCCGATGACGGGCGCGATACGGTATCGGCACGCTCGGTGACGGTGCTCGGCACCGGAACGAGTGGCGGCACGGCTGAGACGACCGATCCGAGAACGCCCGGCGTCGGGCGAGGAGGCGACGATGAACCGGGTGGTTCGGGGTTCCGACGGCAGGCTGTGGAACGTGCGTTCCAGCCTCGAGTGGTCGAACCCGATCGCGGGTGACGACTTCGAGCACGACGTCAACGGCGGGGCAGGGCCCGCGATCCTGATGTTCGGCGTGCTGATCGTGCTGGTGGCGACGTTCATCCTGTGGACACCGCCGGGCGTCTACATCCCGATCTGGCTGATCCTCGCGCTGCTCGTGGTGGTGCTGTTCTTCCCGGTGCGCTGGTTGCTGCACCGTCCTTGGACGATCATCGCCGAGACCCCCGGCGACGAGGAGGAGCACCAGCCGGAGCGCTGGGTCGGCGTGCAGCGCGGCTTCCTCAACGTGCGCCAGGAGACCGCGAAGATCGCTCGTCAGATCGAGCTCTACGCGGAACCCGACATGAACGGATCGTTGCAGCCGACCGAGTGATCGGACGCCGCCACCGGTGGATCTTGGCAGACTGGTGGAGTGCCTGAGCTGCCGGAAGTCGAGGCGTTGGCGCGCCACCTGCGGGACCACGCGGTGGGGCGCGCCGTGGCGCGGGTCGACGTGGCGTCGTTGAGCGTGCTCAAGACCGCCGATCCGCCGTACTCCGCGTTGCACGGCCGGACGGTCACCGCCGCCGCCCGGCACGGCAAGCACCTGGACCTGGACTGCGACGGCGTGCACCTGGTGGCGCACCTCGCGCGCGCCGGGTGGCTGCGCTGGTCCGACTCGGTCTCGCCCGCCCCGCCGAAGCCGGGGCGCGGGCCGATCGCGCTGCGGGTGCACCTCGGCGGGCCCGGTTTCGACCTCACCGAGGCGGGCACGCAGAAGAAGCTCGCGGTGTGGATCGTGCGCGACCCGGTGGAGGTGCCGGGCGTGGCGCGGCTGGGGCCGGACGCGCTGGCGGTGACCGTGGACGAGTTCGCCGCGGTGCTCGCCGGGCGTACCGAGCGGATCAAGACCGTGCTCACCGACCAGTCCCGGCTGGCGGGCATCGGCAACGCGTACTCCGACGAGATCCTGCACCGCGCCCGGCTCTCCCCGTTCGCCACCGCGGGCAAGCTCGACGAGGAGTCGGTGGGACGGCTGTTCGCGTCGCTGCGGGAGGTGCTCACCGACGCGGTGGAGCGCTCGGCGCACCAGGACGCGGCGCGGTTGAAGGCGGAGAAGCGCTCCGGGCTGCGGGTGCACGGGCGGACCGGACTGCCCTGCCCGGTGTGCGGTGACCTGGTGCGGGAGGTCTCGTTCGCGGACCGCTCGCTGCAGTACTGCCCCACCTGCCAGACCGGCGGGAAGAAGCTCGCGGACCGGCGGATGTCGCGGCTGCTGAAGTGATCCGGACCGATCTCGTCCGGGTGCGTTCGTTCGGCTCAGCGGAGGGGGCCGAACGGAGGGCGCGGCAACCGCTCACCGAGGGGATCGGCCTACCCAGCGTAGTCTTCTTGATTCTATGAGTGTCGGGGAAGAATACTGGTGGGCGTGCCGGAGCTGTTGACCGAGCGGACCGTGCTGACCGCGCTCGCCGCCCTCGCCGTGCTCGGAATGTTCGTACTGCTGTGCCGTTCGCGCCGGGTGAGCACCTCGGTGGAGGACGCGATGCTGACGGCCTTGCACCACGTGACGGGAGCCGCGCCGTTCCTGCGATCGGGCATGACGCAGGAATCGGCGGACAAGACCGCGCCCCACCTGCGCGAGCTGCTCTCGTGCGTGGCGGTGGGGGTGGTCGACGCCGACGGGACGCTGCTGAGCTGGGACGGCGACGCCAACGAGCACTACGCCGACCTGCGCGGCAAGATCGAAGTGGCGCTGCGCGACGGCAAGCGGGAGTACGTCGACCACACCGACCTGCTGTGCGACCAGCGGCCCTGCCTGATGCGGTACGGGGTCGTGGTGCCGCTGGAGGTCTCCGGGGAGATCCGCGGCGTGCTGGTCATCATCAGCGGCGGCGACCGCAAGCGGCTGCTGCGCGCCGCCAGCGAGGTCGCCCACCACGTGTCGACGCACCTGGAGCTCGCGGAGCTGCAGGAGTCGAAGGAGAAGCTGGCGCACGCCGAGGTGCGCGCGCTGCGGGCGCAGATCTCCCCGCACTTCATCTACAACGCGCTCAACACCATCTCCTCGCAGATCCGCAACGACCCGGAGCAGGCCCGCGACCTGTTGATGGAGTTCGCGGACTTCACCCGCTACTCGTTCCGCTCCACCGGGCTCTACACGACGCTGGCCGACGAGATCCGCAACATCGACCGCTACCTGATCCTGGAGCGCGCCCGGTTCGGCCCGGACCGGCTCAAGGTGCAGCTCAAGATCGCGCCGGAGGTGCTGCCGGTGGTGGTGCCGTTCCTGGCGCTGCAGCCGCTGGTGGAGAACGCGGTGCGGCACGGGCTGGCGACCAAGCCCGGTGGCGGCACGGTGTCGGTGGTCGCCGAGGACCGCGGCTCGGAGGCGCTGATCAGCGTGGACGACGACGGCATCGGGATGGACCCGAACCGGCTGGACGTCGAGTTGGCGAACGCGCACCTGACGGGCGCCCACGTGGGCCTGGGCAACATCAACAACCGGATGCGCGCGACCTTCGGCGACGACTACGGCCTGGTCGTGGAGACCGCGGAGAACGCGGGCATGAAGGTGATCATGCGGGTGCCGAAGTTCGCGCCCGGCGTGCTGCCGCTGCCGGTGGCCGCGTTCGACGAGCCGTCCCCCGGCGCGACCGCGCAGCCCAGGCGCTGATCGGACGATTGGGGCGTCGTGCGAACCCCGCCGGGGGCGCGGGGAAGCCGGTAACGTCGGGGCATGAACGACAACGCACCGCAGAAGTTCACCGACGTCCTGACCGGCAAGCTCGCTTCGAAGCTGCCGCCGAAGCTGGCCGAGCGGGCCGAACGCGGACCGGTGGTGGCGGTGGTCAAGTTGCACGGCACGATCACGCCGACCCCCGGGCCCGTCAACCGCGGCACCATCTCGATGCAGACCACCGAGTCGGCGCTGACCAGGGCGTTCAACCACGACCGGCTGTCCGCGGTGGTGCTGTCGATCAACTCTCCTGGTGGCGCGCCCACCCAGTCCGCGCTGGTCGCGGACCGGATTCGCGGGCTGGCCGCCGAGAAGGAGGTGCCGGTGCTGGCGTTCTGCGAGGACGTCGCCGCCTCCGGCGGGTACTGGCTGGCGTGCGCGGCCGACGAGATCTACGCGCACCGCACCTCGATGGTCGGGTCGGTCGGCGTGGTCAGCGCGAGCTTCGGGCTCAACGGGCTGCTGGAGCGCATCGGCGTGGAGCGCCGCGTCTACACGGCGGGCGAGAACAAGGTCCGGCTGGACCCGTTCAGCCCGGAGAAGGACGAGGACGTGCGCTGGCTGCACGGCCTGCAGAACGAGCTGCACGAGCAGTTCACCGACTGGGTCCGGGAGCGGCGCGGCGACAAGCTCAGCAGCACCGAGGAGCTGTTCACCGGTGAGGTGTGGACGGGAGCCAAGGCCAAGGAGCTCGGCCTCGTCGACGGCCTGGGCACGCTGCGCGGCATCGTGAAGGAGAAGTTCCCGAAGGCGCACCTCGTGGACGTCGAACCGCGCAAGCCGCTGCTGGCCCGGCTCAGCGCGAGCGGTCCCGGTGCCCGGCTCGGTCTCGGGGCCTCGGCGTCCTCGCTGGTGGAGGCACTGGAGCAGCGCGCGCAGTGGTCCCGCTTCGGACTGTGAGCGCCCGGCGGAGCGCGGCGGCGGACGGCCGCCTGCCGCGTTTCGCCGACCCCGCCGCCTCCGTGTCCGGTCGAACACCGTACGTTGATTCCGCGGCGTGACACACCTCACTCAGCCGTGCCCGGCGGCGTGCCCTGTGTCGCTCGGCCGAGTGATGCCACGATGATCTGCGCAGCGGCTGCCACGGCATCGCTCGGCGACGCCGCACGTGCGGGCCGGAGATCCGCGACATCGTCGTCGTGGTGCACCGAGCCGAGAGATCTGATCGTGGACAGTGCGCCACCCGGCGCGGCAGGATTGGCGTTACAGTGAGTATTCAACCGGACACGAATGTTCAACCCGGCGCCTCGGGCTTAGTCGTGCTGGCTGTGGACGACGAGATGGCCGGGCTCGACGAGATGAAGTTCCTGCTGGAGAAAAACCCGCGGGTGGCGCGGGTCCTCCTCGCGTTCGACGCGGCCGAGGCGTTGCGCCTGCTGCGCAGCGACGACCAGCTGCGCTCCCGGGACAGCGAGGAGTCCGTCGTGGACGCGGTGTTCGCCGACGTGTCCATGCCGGGGCTCAGCGGCATGGAGCTGGCCAGGGTCCTCAACGCCTTCAAGCAGCCGCCCTCGCTGGTGTTCATCACCGGCCACGAGGAGAACGCGCTGGAGGCGTTCGAGGTGGGCGCCCTGGACTACATCATGAAACCGGCCGACGCCGACCGCGTGGACCGCGCGCTGCGCAACATCGAGCGCACCAAGGCCGAACGCGCCGCCGGTGGCCGGCCGGACGCGCCCGCCGCGGAACTTCCCGTCACCGACGAGGACGAGGTGATCCCTGTGGAGCTGGCCGGGACGACGAAGATGGTGTCCCGCAAGACGGTGCGCTGGGTGGAGGCGCAGGGCGACTACGCGCGCCTGCACACCACCGACGGCGGCTCGCACCTGGTGCGGATTCCGCTGGCGCAGCTGGAGGAACGCTGGGCCGACGCCAACTTCATCCGGATCCACCGCTCGTACCTGGTGTCGATGTCCCTGGTCAGCGAGCTCCGCATGTCCTCGTCGGGCTACTCGGTGCTGCTCGGCGGCGGGGAACCGAAGGAGCTGCCCGTCAGCAGGCGCCACACCCGCGAGCTCAAGGACCGGTTGGTGCGCGCGCCGCGGCAGGGCTGGGGGTCGCAGGGATGAGCCGCCGCCTCCCGGCCGGTGGGGCATGACGCCGGAGCAGCAGTCGGCGAGCGCCCCCGGCGGTCGCCGGCCTCGTCGGCAGCGCGTGGTTCTGTCCGATCGGCGCCACGGAGCGCCGGTGCCCCGTACGATCATGGAGCTGGAGGAGCAGACCAGCGTCGGTGAGGTGCTGGTCCGTTATCTGGTGCGCGCGCAGCTGCGCAGCGCGCTGCTGATGACGGGGCTCCTCGCGGCGGGCCTGTTCGGCCTGCCGCTGCTGTTCTACGTGCTGCCGTCGCTGGGAGACATGGTGATCGCCGGAATCCGGTTGCCTTGGCTGGTGCTCGGGGTGTTGCCCTATCCGTTCATGGCGTTGCTCGGTTTCTGGTACTCGCGGGCCGCGGCTCGGCACGAGCGCGATTTCCTGCACATGATCGAGCGGTAGCGGTGGGTTCGGCGGTGCCGGAGGTCTCCGTTTTCTGGACGCTGGGCGGGATCGCCGTCGTGGTGGTGGCGACGTTCGCCATCGGCGCGTGGGGGTCGAGCCATGCGCGCGCCACCTCGGACCTGCACCGCGCGCGGCGGCTGGTGCGGGAGGAGCGCAACGCGGCGGCCATCTCGGGCGAGTACCTCTCGGCGGCTTCGTTCCTGGGCGTCGCCGGGCTGATCCTCAAGGACGGCTCGACCGCGCTGTGGTATCCGATCGGGTTCGCCTCCGGGTACTTGGCGGTGATGCTGTTCATCGCCGCGCCGCTGCGCCGATCCGGCGCCTACACGGTGCCCGACTTCGCCGTGGTGCGGCTGGACCTCCCGTGGCTGCGCTGGCTGACCACCGTGTTCGTGGTGCTGATCGGCTGGTTGTACCTGGTGCCGCAGTTCCAGGCGGCCGGGCTGACGTTCGCCGTGATCGCCGAGCTGCCGACCTGGGCGGGCGCGGTCGCGCTGCTGCCGGTGGTGCTGGCCAGCGTCTTCAGCGGCGGCATGCGCGCGGTGACGCTGGTGCAGGCGTTCCAGTACTGGCTGAAGCTGTTCGCGATCACGTTCCCGGCGTTCGTGCTGTTCGCCGTGTTCCTGCTCGGCGGTTCCGCGCAGGAGCGGTTGAACGCGCCCGGGCCGGTCTTCGAGCGCGACACCGACGTCGCCGTCGAGACCTCGGTGACGTTGCAGGTGACCGAGCCGACGTGGCTGCGGGTCACCGCGGAGCCGGGCGCTCCGGGCGGTCCGCTGCAGCCGGACGGCACGGCCGAGGTGTGGGTGCCGCCCGGTGACTACCAGGTCGACGCGGGCAGCTCGTTGTCGTTCGGCGCGGGCACCGCGGTACCGGTGGTGGCCGGTGCGGAGGCGGAGAACGGTTCGTGGATGCACCCGGCGAGCGCCGACCCGGCGTCGCTGGTCGGCACCTACTCGCTGATCCTCGCGACCTTCCTCGGCACGATGGGCCTGCCGCACGTGCTGGTGCGCTTCTACGCGAACCCGAGCGGGCACGGCGCCCGCCGCACGGCGCTGTTCGTGCTGATCCTGCTCGGCACCTTCTACCTGTTCCCGACTGTGCTGGGCCTGCTGTCCCGGCTGTTCGCGCCGACGTTGCTGGTGACGGGTGAGACGGACGCCGCGGTGCTGCTGCTGCCGCACGCGATGCTGGACAACTGGCTGGGCGCCTTGCTGACGGCGTTGACGGCCGCGGGCGCGTTCGCGGCGTTCGTGTCGACGTCCTCGGGCCTGGTGGTGAGCGTCGCCGGGGTGGTGGCGTCGAACTTCCAGCGGGTCAAGAACTGGCACATGCCGGTCCTGCTGCTGGTCACGGCGGTGGTGCCGACGGGTGTGGCGCTGCTGGTGGCCGAGCAGGACTTGGCGCGCAGCGTCGGGCTGGCGTTCGCGATGGCCGCTTCCACGTTCTGCCCGCTGCTGGTGCTGGGCGTGTGGTGGCGGCGGCTGACGGCGCTGGGCGCGTCGGTGGGCCTGCTGGCCGGGGGCGGTCTGGTGCTGGCCGCGCTGGCGGTGAGCGTGGTGTGGCCGCATCCGGGCGGGCTGTTCGGGGAGCTGGTCCGCCAGCCCGCGCTGGTGAGCGTGCCCGTGGCGTTCGCGGCGATGGTGCTGGTCAGCTTGGGGACGAAGCAGCAGGTCCCGGAGGGCGTCTCGCGGATGATGCTGCGGATGCACGCGCCGGACCGCCTGGGGTTCCAGGACGGCCGGGTGCGCAAGCCGGTGGTGACCAAGGAATCCGGTGGCAGGCACCGCCTCTGAGCGGGTTCGGCGGGCGTCCGCGGACGGTTCGCGCTCCGCGCAGGTCCCGCCCCGGAACCGCGACCACTCTTGTGGGGGACGGAGCAGGGCGAGATACCGGCTCCACCGCAGCTCAGCGGTTGTGCACGGAGCGCTGCCCCGGCGCTGCCGCGAGGAATCGGAGCGGGTTTCCCGCGTTCCCGCTCGCTCGGGCGGCGCCGTGCTCGGACATCCGGTTCCCTCGGACGTACCGGGCGAACCGGACGGGGCGAACCGCGCGCCCCGGCGGCCTCGACCGAGCCTGACCTGCTTGGGGGAAGCCGGAGGGAGTTGCGAGTGACAGAGGTCACTATCCGTGGTGGGCTTCTGCTGTCTGCGTCCGTTCTGATCACCCAGCGGATTGATATCAATCCACTTTCGGGGCCTTTCCAGAATCAGACGAACTACGTAGCGTTCGCGCGGCGACTAGAGACAGAGGTCACACGGCGCCGGTGAGTGCGACCTCCCGACTCAGGAGGACAACCGTGAGCTCCACGGGCCAGAGCGATCCCAGTCCCGGCATCGATGCCGAAACCTGGGCCGCTGCCCAGAACAGCCCCGAATTCGCCACGCTCCGCCAACGGCTGCGCAAGTTCGTCTTCCCGGTATCGGCGGTCTTCCTCGTCTGGTACCTGGTCTACGTCCTGCTCGCCGACTACGCCCACGGGTTCATGAGCATCAAGCTCGTCGGCAACATCAACGTCGGGCTGGTGCTCGGGCTGCTGCAGTTCGTCTCCACCTTCCTCATCACGACCCTCTACGTCCGGTACGCCAACAAGAACCTGGACCCGGTCGCCGAGCAGATCCGCGAACGCGTCGAAGGAGAGCAGCGGTGATCAGCAGAATCCAACCCTTGCTCGCCCAGCCCCACCTGGCGCAGGCGCCCGATCCCGCGTCCAACCGGTGGCTCAACATCGGCATCTTCGGACTGTTCGTCCTGGTCACCATGGTGGTGGTGTTCCGGGCGAGCCGGAACACGAAGACGGCGTCGGACTACTACGCGGCGGGACGCGCGTTCAGCGGCCCGCAGAACGGCATCGCCATCTCCGGCGACTACCTCTCGGCCGCGTCGTTCCTCGGCATCGCCGGGGCCATCGCGGTGTACGGCTACGACGGGTTCCTCTACTCGATCGGGTTCCTCGTCGCGTGGCTGGTGGCGTTGCTGCTGGTCGCGGAGCTGTTGCGGAACACCGGCCGGTACACGATGGCCGACGTGCTGAGCTTCCGGATGCGGGAGCGCCCGGTGCGGACCGCGGCCTCGCTGTCCACGCTCGCGGTGTCGTTCTTCTACCTGCTCGCCCAGATGGCCGGTGCCGGTGGCCTGATCGCGCTGCTGCTGGGCATCGAGAGCAAGGCGCAGCAGGCGATCGTGATCGCCGTGGTCGGCGCGCTGATGATCCTCTACGTGCTGGTCGGCGGCATGAAGGGCACCACCTGGGTGCAGATCATCAAGGCCGCGCTGCTGATCGCGGGCGCGTTCGTGATGACCATCTGGGTGCTGGCGAAGTTCGGCTTCAACCTCTCCGGGCTGCTCGGGTCGGCGGTGGAGCGGGCCGGTGCCGACGGCGAGAAGCTGCTCAACCCCGGCGCGCAGTACGGCGAATCCGGGGCCAGCAGGCTCGACTTCCTGTCGCTGGGCATCGCGCTGGTGCTGGGCACCGCCGGGCTGCCGCACGTGCTGATGCGCTTCTACACGGTGCCCACCGCGAAGGAAGCGCGGCGTTCGGTCGTGTGGGCGATCTGGCTGATCGGCATGTTCTACCTGTTCACGCTGGTGCTCGGGTACGGAGCGGGCGCCATGGTCGGCCCGGAGGCGATCAAGGACGCGCCGGGCGGGGTGAACTCGGCGGCGCCGCTGCTGGCGTTGCAGCTGGGCGGGCCGCTGCTGCTCGGGTTCATCTCGGCGGTCGCGTTCGCCACCATCCTCGCCGTCGTCGCGGGTCTGACGATCACCGCGTCGGCCTCGTTCGCGCACGACATCTACGCGAACGTGATCAAGAAGGGGAAGGTCGACGACAAGCAGCAGGAGGTGAAGGTCGCGCGGATCACCGCGGTGGTGATCGGCATCGTGTCGATCCTCGGCGGCATCGCGGCCAACGGCCAGAACGTGGCGTTCCTGGTGGCGCTGGCGTTCGCGGTGGCGGCCTCGGCGAATCTGCCGACGCTGCTGTACTCGCTGTTCTGGAAGCGGTTCAACACGGCCGGGGCGCTGTGGAGCATCTACGGCGGGCTCGCGATCACCATCGTGCTGATCGTGTTCTCGCCCGCGGTGAGCGGTAACGAGGACGCGATGTTCCCGTCGCTGGACTTCGCGTGGTTCCCGCTGAAGAACCCCGGCCTGATCTCGATCCCGTTGTCGTTCCTGCTCGGCTACCTCGGCACGATCCTGAGCAAGGAGCCGCACAACGCGGAGAAGTACGCCGAGATGGAGGTCCGCTCCCTCACCGGTGCCGGTGCGGAGAAGGCCACCGAGCACTGATCCGGCCGGAGTGAACGGACCGTTCGTCCAACGGGATGGGACGAACGGTCCGTTCACCCGCTCCGATCGGGCGGGTGCGTCGGGTGCTCGCCGCCGATCGGGTTTTCCGAGTGAACGGACCGTTCGTCCGAACCGGTTGGACGAACGGTCCGTTCACTTCGCCCGAGGTGTGCGCCGACACCTCACGACAGGCCCACGGCGGGCGTGGCAGCATCGGGGCGTGACTACCCCGATGCAAGTACCCGGCGTGCCGCCGGAGGAGCTGCCCGCCGACCTGCCCACCGCGAACTTCGCGCTGCTGGACGTGCGGGAGAACGACGAGTGGGCCGCCGGCCACGCGCCGGGCGCCGTGCACATCCCGATGAACGAGGTCCCACAGCGGCTCGACGAGCTGCCGGAGGCCGACCAGGTCTACGTCGTGTGCCGCTCCGGCGGTCGTTCGGCGCGGGTGACGGCGTACCTGAACGCGAACGGCTGGGACGCGGTCAACGTGGAGCGCGGCATGAACGGCTGGTCCGCCTCGGGCCGTCCCGTGGTGTCCGACGAGCCCGGCGCCGAGCCGTTCGTGCTGTGACGACTCCGCCACCGGATCGTTCGTCGGGCCTGCGGGTGGAGTGGGTCGCCACTCCACCCGGCGGCCTGCGTCCGCGTCGCCGACCCCGCTCCGCCGGGCGCTACACCGGGCCGCCGTCGTACCCGGGGGTGCCGCGGTGGGGTTTCCCGCTGCTGGGCTGGCGTTGGCCGCTGGCGTTGCCGACGCGTCCGCAGATCGATCCGGTGCAGCGGGTGACCTGGCTGTCGGCGATGGCGTGGTCGGCGTTGTGGCTGATGGCCGCGGTGTCGGGCGTGGCAGCGGTGGGCGAGGCGTGGCGGTACGTCCTGCTGCTGATGAGCCGCGGCTCGGCGCTGTCGAAGGTGGCGCTGGACCTGTCGGACACGCTGGTGGTGACGGCGGGTGTGCTGAGCTGGCTGCTCGGCTTGACCAGCGGCGTGTTCGCGGTGCTGTGGCTGCTGTGGGCGCGCAAGGCGTCGGCTCAGCGGCTGGAGGTGTCGCCGCGCCGACCGGAGTGGCAGGTCGTCGCGGGTGTGCTGGTGCCGGGCGTGAACCTGGTGGCGCCGGGGACGGCGCTGGCGGAGCTGGAGCACGGCGTGCTGGCGACCGCGGGTGATCGCCGCTTGGAGTCCCGTCCGCGCCCGTCGCGGCTGGTGGGTGCCTGGTGGATCGCGTGGGCGGTGAGCCTGGTGCTCGGCTGGGTGGCGTTCGGGTGGTCGTTCCGCGGGGGCGTGCAGGCCATGGCGGACGGCGTGGTGCTGCACTTCTGGACGGACGTCGCGGCGGCGGTGTGCGCGGTCCTCACCATGCGCGTGATCAACTACCTCACGATCTTGATCGTCCCGCCGGACCCGACGCTGCTGCCGCGCCACCGGGTCCTCGGCGTCAAGGACGCCCCGAAGCCACCACGCCCGGACCGCCCCTCCACAGCAGCCCGCTGACTGCCTGTCTTTGATCTTGGCGTGCGCAGTGGGTCGCTCAGCGGAACCTCAGCGGCTTCCTCGCTGCGGGATCGATTTCTGATGTATGTCCGATACACGGCGAAATCGCTGTCCTCGCGAGGAAGCCGCTGAGAACCCGCCGGTGGTC
>NZ_JBSFWJ010000095.1:0-16883 GCF_053592695.1 Saccharopolyspora sp. NPDC002578
GTTCTCAGTCGTCTTCTCGCGAGGACAGCTTTTTCCCTCGTGGCGGAGCCACTAGGGAAAAAGATCCCGCAGCGAGAAGACGACTGAGGTTCCGCTACCCGCCCCCTACGCAGAACGACCGGCTCAAGACCCCACGATGTAACTAGGACTGAACTGCACCGGTAGTGCGGCGAGCCCGCGCATCCACACCGAGGGAAGCCACACCAGCGCGTCCGGGTCGGCGGCCAGCGCCACGTCCGGCAGCCGGTCCAGCAGCACCTCGATGGCGATGCGGGAGATCACCGCACCGATCTCGGGGCCGGGGTGCGGGCAGCCGTGCTCGCCGTGCCCGAAGGACATGTGCGCGTTGTTGCCGACGGAGTCGGAGTACGCGTCCGGCCGCACCTGCGGGTCGGTGTTGGCGGCGGCGAACCCGAGCACCAGCATGTCGCCGGTGTGGATGCGCTGACCGCCGAGTTCCGTCTCCCGGGAGGCGAACCGGCCGATGAAGTTCTGCGTCGGCGTGTCCTCCCAGAGCACCTCGTTGAGCGCTTGGCCGATGGAGCGGCGACCGCCGGCGAGGGTGACGGCGAAGCGCTCGTCGGTGAGCATCAGCCGGATCGCGTTGCCGATCCAGTACGCCACCGGCTGCTGCGCCGCGGTGAGCACCACCAGGAGGTCCTGCAGGATCTCCTCCTCGGTCATGCCCGCCGGGTGCACCAGCAGCCGCGACGGCAGGTCCGCGCCGGGGTTCTCCTTCTTGCGCTCCACCAGCCGCTTCATCCGCTCCTGGATGCGCTGGTAGGCGCCGACCCCGTCATCGCTGGCGACGGTGTCGGTGAGGTCCTGGCCCAGCTGGGCCGCCTCGTCGTCACCGAGCCCGAACAGCCGCGCCATCACGCGCAGCGGCATCGGGTGCGCGAACTGCGCCATCAGGTCGGCTTCGCCGCTGCCCGCGAACGAGTCGATCAGCTCGTCGGCGATCTGCTCGCAGATGCCGCGCAGCTCGAACTGGTCGACTTCGTCGAGGGAGTCGCCGAGGGCTCCGGTGCGGCGCTGGTGCTCGGCGCCCTCGGTGAACATCAGCGAGGGCTGGTACCCGACGAACGCCATCAGGCCCCAGTTCTCCGGGACGCGGTCCCACGCGTTCCAGCGCCGGGTGTCGCGCGCGAACAGCTCCGGGTTGCTCTCCACCTGGTGGATCTCCCGGTAGCCGAGCACGAGCCATGCGGGCACGTCGCCTTCGAGCCGCACCGGTGCGACCGGGCCGTACTCGTTGCGCATCTGCCGGTACAGCTGAGCCGGGTTCTGCTGGAACCGCGGGCCGTGCATGGCGATGGGTTCCTTGCCCATCGGGCAGCCCTGGGTGGTGGGATCGGTGGTCGGCCAGATGTCTGGATTGGTCATAGGGAATGAAGCTCCCGAGTTTCCGTTCGGACAGGGAGTAACGACCTGGCGACCGATGCACATCCGGACGCGGTGTCGGCCGGGTCCGGTTGCGGTCGGATCACCGGATGTCGCCAGGTGACGTCGGCACGCCCGGCCGCTGGCGGCGCGGAATCGTTGCCGACGACGGATGACGGCATCCCGGTGGTCATACCAGGAAGCAGGCGGGCGACCGGGGCGGCCGCCCGCCTGGTGACGGCGGGGCGGGCCCGTCGTCGCATGTCTCTCTAGTCGCCGATGATGTAGCTGGGGCTGAATTCGACGGGCAGGGCCAGCAGCCCGCGCATCCACACCGAGGGCACCCACTCCAACTCGTTCGGCGGTACCGACAGCCCGACGTCGGGCAGCCGGTCCAGCAGCACCTCGATGGCGGCGCGGGCCATCGTCTCCGCGAGCTGCGGTGCCGGGTACGGGCAGCCGCGGTCGCCGGTGCCGAAGGACAGGAACGCGTTGTTGCCGACGGAGTCCGCGTAGGACTCCGGCCGGATCCGCGGATCGGTGTTGCCCGCCGCGAGCCCCAGCACGAGCATGTCCCCGGCCCGGATCTGCCGGTCGCCGAGTTCGGTGTCCCGGGTGGCGAACCGGCCGACGTAGTTCTGGGTGGGGGTGTCCTCCCAGAGCACTTCGTTGAGCGCGTGCCCGACCGAACGCCGCCCCCCGGTGAGGGTGACGGCGAACCGCTCGTCGGTGAGCATCAGCCGCAGCGCGTTGCCGATCCAGTGCGCCACCGTCTGCTGCCCGGCGGTCAGGGTCGTGACGAGGTCCTGCGCGAGCGCTTCCTCGGTCAGCTCCGGATCGCCCTCCAGCCACCGGCTGGTGAGGTCCGGGCCCGGCAGTTCCCGCTTGCGCCGGATCAGCCGCCGGATCCGGTTCACGATGCGCTGGTGCGCCGCCGCGCTGTCGCCGTCTCCCACCGAAGCGACCATGTCCTCGAGCAGGATCGGTGCGTCGTCCCGCGGCACCCCGCACACCCACGCCAGCGCGAACAGCGGGAGCTGGTAGGCGAACTGCGAGATGAGGTCCGCCGCACCGGTCGTCGCGAACCCGTCGATCAACCGATCGGCGGTGGTCTCGCAGTACCGCTGCAGCTCGAACTGGTCGATGACGCCGAGCGCGTCCCCGAAGATCCCGATCCGCCGCCGGTACTGGTCGCCTTCCGCGAACGCCATCGACGGCTGGTACCGCACGAAGGGGTTCAGCGACCAGTCCTGCGGGACCTGGTCCCACGCGTTCCAGCGCCGGGAGTCGCGGGCGAACAGGTCCGGATTGCCGCAGACCTGGTTGATCTCGCGGTAATCACCGACGAACCAGGCGGGCACGCCGCCTTCGAGCACGATCGGGGCGACCGGGCCGTACTGCGCCCGGATCGCCCGGTACAGCTCGGCCGGGTCCTGGTGGAACCGGGGCCCGAACAGTTCGATCGCGTCGGTGCGGATCCGGCGTGCCTCCTGGTCGCTCTGCGGCCAGGCTTCGGTGATGGGATCGGGCGAACTCACGATCTGGCCCCCTGCGGGGCCGTGGCCAGCGCGTAGAGGTGGTTCACCAGGGTGATCAGCACGTGCTTGCTGGACGCGCGGTCCCGCGCGTCGCAGTCGATCAGCGGGATGTCCTCGGGCAGCGACAACGCGTTGCGCACGTCTTCGAGCGGGTGGTCCTGGGCGTCGAAGTTGTTGCGCGCGACGATGAACGGCATCCCGTGGTGTTCGAGCCGGTCGATGGCGTACCAGGAGTCCTCCAGCCGCCGGGTGTCGACGAGCACGACGGCGCCCAGCGTCCCGGAGAACAACCGGTCCCACAGGAACCAGAACCGCTGCTGACCGGGCGCGCCGAACAGGTACAGCACCCGCTCGGCGTCGAGGCTGATGCGGCCGAAGTCGAACGCGACCGTGGTCGTGGTCTTCTCCCGGACCGCGCTGGCGTCGTCGACGCCGAGGCTCGCCTGGGTCATGGTCTCTTCGGTGCTCAGCGGACGGATCTCGCTGACCGACCGGACCATGGTGGTCTTGCCCACCCCGAAGCCGCCCACGATGACGATCTTGAGACCGTCGCTGGCGGTGCTGCGCAGCGGTGCGCTCGTGGGGTCAGAGGTTGTGGAGTCCAACGAGAACCTGCTTCAAGATGTCGGGATCGGGCAGTTGCGCCTTCTTGCTCGCCGGCGCGGAAGTGGGGTGGCGTGCGGTGATCCGGTTCGTGTCGAGCAGGTCGCAGAGCAGGATCTTCACCACTCCGACGGGCATGCCCAGGTGCGAGGAGATCTCCACGACCGCCATCGGTTGCCTGCACAGCTGCAGGATCCGGATGTGCTCGGACTGCATGCCCGGCGCCGGGTCGCACTCGCTGACGATGAGCGTGACCAGGTCCAGGGACTCTTCGTCCGCGCTGCTGCGTCCCCCGGTGACGGTGTAGAGCCGGTCCGGATCTTCGTTGTCGAGGGGCCGCCAGATCATGACAACCCGCTCGGCTGGGCTTGGCGGGGCGGAGCGCTGAGGTACTCGCCGATCTGCTCGACGAGCTCGTTCATGTTGTGCCCGATGACGCCGACGTCGGAGTCCTCGTCGGCGAGCACGGCCAGGTGCGCGCCTTCACCGGCTTCGACGATGAACAGCAGGCCGCCGTGGAACTCGGTCATGGACTGCCGGACGCCGCCGCTGCCGTCGCCGAATTCGACGGACGCCCCGTAGGAGAGGCTCTGGATGCCGGAGGCGATCGCGGCCAGCTGGTCGGCCTGGTCGATGGTCAGCCCCGGGGAGTGGCAGACCTTCAGCCCGTCCTTGGACAGCACGACTGCGTGCTTGGCGCCAGGAGTGCGTCCCAGCAGGTTCTCCAGCAACCAGTCGAGATTGTGGTCGTTGGTCATCAGGGTGTCGGGGTACCCGCGTGGCCGGGTGGCCCCTGCCTCCATTCTTTCTCGTCGGCAGATTGGTCAGCGCGCGTCGTCGGCCTGCGGGCCGTCGCTGGGCCGGCTCGCCTGCCGGAACGCGCCGAATCGGGCGCCCGCGTTCGGTCGGGGCCGTGCGGGTGCGGGCGGCTGCTGGGTGTTGTCGTCGTCGGAGCCGGACACCAACGACGGGGACGCCGCGGCCAGCGTTTCGCCGCGGCGGCGCTTCGGGAGGTTCTGCAAGGTCGCCTCCGAGTTCTCGGCGGGTGCCGCGGGCTTCTCGTTGAGGTCCTGCCGGGTGAGCGTGCCGGTCGCGGTGGCGGTTCCCGCCGACGTCACCGAGCTGAGCTGCGCGGGCTGGGCCGCTCCCACGGTGCGGGTCGGGAGGGTGAACTCCTCCTGCTTGCGCGGCTGGGTGATCAGCTTGCGCGGGATCATCACGACGACCCCGGTGCCGCCGCGCGAGGACGGCCGGAACGACACGGTCAGCCCGTGCTTCCTGGCGAGGCAGCCGACGACGGCGAGGCCGAGCCGGGTGCCGTTGAGCGTGGTGAGGTCCAGCGGTTCGGTGCCGACGGCGTGCACGGCGCGCTTCATCGCCGCCTCGCTCATCACGAGCCCGCCGTCTTCGATGGTGACGATGACGCCGGAGTGGACTTCTTCCACGTAGACGTGCGCGAGTTCGGACGGCGGCGAGAAGCTGGTGGCGTTGTCCATCAGCTCTGCCAGCGCGTGCATGACGCCTTCGGCGGCGTAGCCGACGATGGCGACGGTGCTGGTGGAGTGCAGCCGGACCCGCTTGTAGGCGGCGATGCGGCCGACGGAGCCGCGCAGGATGCTCTCCATCTTGATCGGCTTGGTCCAGCGGCGGCCGGACCGGGCGCCGGTGAGCACCGCGATGCTGTCCGCGAGGCGACCGGCCTGCGCGGTGGTGTGGTCGAGTTCGAGCAGGTCGCCCAGCACCGATTCGTCGTGGCGCTCCTCCATTTCGCGGAGGCTGGCGAGCATGTTCGTCGACAGCGCCTGCATCCGGCCCGCGGCGTTGGCGCAGGCGAGCATGGCGGCGGCGCGGGCGCGTTCACCTTGGCCGATCTCCTGGCCGAGGGCGCGCAGGATGCGCTGGTGCGTGGGATTGCGGGGGTGGTCGATCTCGCCGAGCGCGGTGTCCACGGAGGACCCGGCGCGCAGTCGGGTGACCAGCGAGGGGAGGGTTTCGTCGGCGAGCTTCGCCGTGGCACCGTCGGCCTTCTCGGCGCGGGTGCGGTAGAAGGTGGCGTTCTGCAGGCCCCAGCTGGCTAACGCGAACGCGATGCTGATCAGGGCTGCGGCGATGCCGGTGCTCCAGGCGACCAGCACGGTGGCCGAGGCGGGGCTCGCGATGGCGGCCCACGTGCTCAGCGCCGCGGTCACGACCCCGGAGATCAGCAATACCAGCAGGGCTCGGGCCAGGTGGCGGCGTTTGGCCGCGGATTGGGTGTGGGTGGGTGCTGACATCAATCAGGTCCTCGTCGCGGTCGGTGGCACTGGCCTGCGCACCGCGGGCCCTCGGCGGTGCGGCGGGGGAGTCGGGCGGGGGAGGTGTTCGGCCGGGCCGACACCCGGCCACCCCTGTTTCGACTTGCTCGGTGAAATCCCGCTGATCTCCCCTGGGCTCGCGATGCTACTCACTCTCCGGGGGCTGAAAACACCGGTAGGTGATCTCGGCTGGTGGAGTGCGTGTCCCGGTTGTGGGCGCGGTGCATTGCGGGGCGCGATCGTCATTCCACCGGGTATCCGGATGCGCGACTTCCGGGTGATTTCGGTTCCGCATGAGGTGCTCAGCCGATCCATGGCCGCGCGATCCGGTCGTATGTGCCGTCGTGCTTGCGCAAGTGCAGCCACTCGTTCACGAACTGCTGGAAGACGACGTCACCGCGCGGCAGCAGATATGCCTTCTCGGAGAAGGTGAACGGTTGGTCCGGGTGCACCGCGCAGAGTTCGGGGTGGCGCCGCGCCTGCCATTTGGTCTCCGCGCCGTCAGTGATCATGAGATCGGCTCGGCCGCTGCGGATCTCGTCGAAAATCGTGTTGTTGTCCGGGTGCGGAACAATCTCCGCGCGGTGCAACCTCTCGCGTGCGAACTTCTCGTTGGTGCCGCCGGGGTTCACCACGGCGCGCACGCCGGGGCGGTCGATCTGCTCCAGCGTCCGGAATCGCGCGGCGTTCTCGCACCGCGTGATCGGCGTCTTGCCGTCGACGACGTACGCATCGCTGAAGAACGCCTCTTTCGCGCGCTTCAGCGTCACCGACACGCCGCCCGCCGCGATGTCGCACCGCTGCGCGAAGTCCGCGCTCAGCGACTCCCACGTGGTGGCGACGATGGTGGCGCGCACGCCGAGCTCGGCGGCCAGATCGCGCGCCATGTCGATGTCGATGCCGCTCCAGGCGCCGTTGGCGTCGCGATAGGTGAACGGCCGGTAGTCCCCGGTGCTGCACACCCGGAGTTCGCCGCGCTCGGCGATGTCATCCATTGTGGACCGCATTGCCGGTCCGGTGCTGCTTTCCCGTGCGGTCCCGCCTGATTCCGGGTTCGCGCCGGGACCGTTCGAATCCGCGCAGCCGGCGCCGAACAGCGCGGTCAGCGCGGCCAGTGCGGCGCTCGACGCCGCGGTTCTCCACCCCATGCGAGCCCTCCACGCGATGCCGCAGCACTGCGGCTCGCGGGGGAGACTATCCGAATCTCTGGCCCATTCGTCCACCAAGATCGGTCCAGTGGGTCGTTCACCGATTGCTCCACTTCGCGCAACCGCTGCGACCACCCGCATCCGTGCGGCGATAGGTGTTCCGAGAACGCGCGCCGCGTCGAGAAGTTGAATCTGAGACGATCACCGTCGGCGTCCGGGAATCGCGGATCTGCCCGCCGCGCCCGGTGATCCCCGCTTCGACGCGACCGTTGTTCGGATCGCTGCGGTCGTTTCTCGACCCGCGCGTCCCGAGTTCCGCGTCAACCGCCGGATGCCGTTCCGGCCGGGTTCGGCCGACCGGGCACCGGCCGCAGATCGCCGAGCTCGGCAGCCGCCTCCGCCCCGAGCGTTCGATCGCCTGGCTCCGAAACCATCGCCGTCCACATCGGCCACGGCTCCGGCCCGAGCCGAAAACCTCGCAAAAGCCCTGAAGCGCCCCGCAATTCAGCGAGAAATCGACGCTCTCCAGGACCCGGAAAAGATCATTCGGTCCACATCGCGGCAGCTCAACGAGCCGATTCGCCATGATCAGCCGAGATGCGGCCCGAACGATTCCTCGCCAAAACGCGCGAGTCGTCCGCAGCGGCGCGGGTTCGGGCCGCTCCGGGCAGGGCGTGAACGACCCGGCTCAGGGGCGGCTTTCGCGCCAGCGGTTGGTGATCGGCAGGCGCCGGTCGCGGCCGAAGGCCTTCAGCGTGATCTTGGTGCCCGGCGGGTACTGGCGGCGCTTGTACTCCGCCCCGTCGACCATCCGGATCACCCGCTCCACGAGCTCCGCGTCGAACCCGTCCGCGACCAGGTCCGAGTAGTCCCGATCGCCCTCGACGTAGCCGTCCAGCACCGCGTCCAGCACGTCGTAGGGCGGCAGCGAGTCCTGGTCGGTCTGATCGGGCCGCAGCTCCGCCGATGGCACCTTCTCGATCGAGTTCTCCGGGATCGGCGGCACTTCGCCGAGCTTCTCCGCCTCCGCGTTGCGCCACCTCGCCAGTTCCCACACCAGCGTCTTCGGCACGTCCTTGATCGGCGCGAACCCGCCGACCGCGTCGCCGTAGATCGTGGAGTAGCCGACCGCCAGCTCCGTCTTGTTCCCCGGCGCCAGCACCAGGTGACCGTGCTGGTTCGACATCGCCATCAACGTGATGCCCCGGCAGCGGGCCTGCACGTTCTCCTCCGCGAGCCCCGTCAAGCCCAGCGGCCCGACGAACGCCGCGACCATGTCCGCCACCGGCCGCTCCTCGAAGTGGCAGCCCAACCGGCGGGCCAGCTCGGCCGCGTCCGACCGGGAGTGCTCCGAGGAGTAGTGCGACGGCATCGACACCCCGTGCAGCGCGTCCGGCCCCAGCGCGTCCGCGGCCAGCGCTGCGCACACCGCCGAGTCGATGCCCCCGGAGAACCCGAACGTCACCGACCGGAAACCGTTCTTGTGCACGTAATCCCGCAAGCCCGTCACCAGCGCCGCCCAGGTCTCGGCGAGCTCCGGCAGCGGCTCCACGCCGGGCGGAGCGGGCAGCGGCTCGTAGGCGGGCAGCGGATCGGGCTGCAGCACCGTGCGCGTCACGTCGAACGCGGGCATCCGGATCCGGCCCGGCTGCTCCGGCACCGTCGTGGCCGTGTGCCCGCCGGCGGGCACGTCCACGTCCAGCACCAGCAGGTGCTCGGTGAACTGCGGCGCCCGCGCGAGCACCTCGCCGTCGGCGCCCATCACGATCGAATCGCCGTCGAAGACCAGGTCGTCCTGCGCGCCGACCATGTTCACGTACGCGATCGGCGCACCCGCCTCCGCGGCCCGGCGCGCCACCAGCGGAACCCGCACGTCGTCCTTGGAGCGCTCGTACGGCGAGGAGTTCACGCACACCACGAGGTCCACGCCGACCTGGCCCAGCGCGGCCACCGGGCCGCCGTTCTGCCAGATGTCCTCGCAGATCACCACGCCGATGTCCAGGCCGTGCAGCTTCACGATCGGCAGGTCGAAGCCCGGCGCGAAGTACCGCGCCTCGTCGAACACGCCGTAGTTCGGCAGGTGGTACTTGTCGTAGGTCGCCACGACCTCACCGCCGAACAGCAGCGAAGCCGAGTTGCGCACCCCTTCGTCGTCGCGGTCCAGGTGGCCCACCACGACCAGCGCGTCCCCGCACCCGGCTTCGCGCAGGTTCACCGCCAGCGCGTCGATCGCGGCGCGGTTCGCCGCGGCGAACGACTTGCGCAGCGCCAAGTCCTCCACCGGGTATCCGGCGAGCACCGTTTCCGGGAAGGCGACCACGTGGGCGCCTTCCTGCACGGCCCTGCGGGTCCATTCCAGGACCATCGCCGTGTTCCCGGCGATGTCCCCGACGGTCGCGTTGACCTGGGCTAGAGCGAGGCGCAGCTGCGGCATGAACGTCATCTTCGCGCACGCGCCGGACGAAGTCCCACCGCCCGTGACGAAGCCGACGCCGAACGCGTGACACCATCCCCCGAATGAGTCGCTTGCTGACCGCCGGATGCGCGCTGTTGCTGCTCAGCGGTGCCGCCGCCTGCGCCCCCTCGCCGTCGAGCGGACCGCTGCTGCAGCCGCGCACCGAGCGCAGCGGCCCGGCGGGCGCGGTCCCGGCCGGTCTGGAGGAGTTCTACGGCCAAGAGCTCGACTGGGGCCCGTGCGCGGAGTACGCCACCACCAGCGCCGACCAGGGCGTCTACCAGGACCGGACGCTGGAGTGCGCCCGGTTGCGCGTGCCGCTGGACTACGAGCGGCCGGAAGGCCGCCAGATCAACATCGGCGTGCTGCGCAAACCGGCGACCGACCCGGACACCCGCATCGGCTCGCTGCTGATGAACCCCGGCGGCCCCGGCGCCTCCGGCATGAGCGCCGCCGCGAGCCTCGCCCCCACCTTGGAGCCCACCGACCTCGGTGAGCGCTTCGACCAGATCGGCTTCGACCCGCGCGGCATCGGCGCCAGCGAACCCGAGGTCCGCTGCCTCACCGACGAGGAGTGGGACGCCGACCGGCTCGACTCCGACGCCGACACCTCCCCGGAGGGCACCGCGCAGACCGAGCGGGAAGTGCGCGACTACACCGGCAAGTGCGTGCAGCGGACCGGCGAGGACGTGCTCGCCCACGTCGGCACCCGCGACGTCGTCCAGGACATGGACGTGCTGCGCTCCGCGCTCGGCGACCCGCAGCTGACCTACCTCGGCTACTCCTACGGCACCCGCATCGGCTCCGCGTACGCCGAGCGGTTCCCCGGCAACGTGCGGGCGATGATCCTCGACGGCGCCATCGACCCCGGCCAGGACGCCATCGAGCAGCAGGTCATGCAGGGCGCCGGCTTCCAGCGCGCCTTCGAGTCCTTCGCACGGTGGTGCGCCGGGCAGAACCAGTGCGCCCTCGGCGCCGACTCGTCACGGGCCGTCCCGGCGTTCCAGCGACTCGCCCGGCCGCTGCTGGAACACCCGGTGCCCGCGGGCGACCGGGAGCTCTCCTACACCGACGCCACGACCGCGGCCGTCCAAGCGCTCTACGCGCAGAGCATGTGGCCCGCGCTCAACACCGGCCTCGGTGAGCTCGCCCAGGGCCGCGGCACCGTGCTGCTGACCCTCGCCGACTCCTACTACGGCCGTGAGGCCAACGGCTCCTACAGCAACATCACCGACGCGTTCAACGCCGTGCGCTGCGTCGACGATCCGCGCGTCACCGACCGCGCCGTGCTGCGCGAAGCGGACCGCCGCTACCGCGAGGCGGCGCCCTTCCTCGACGACGGCCTGCCCGCCAACAGCGCCATGGACATGTGCTCGTTCTGGCCCGTGCCGGTCACCGGCGACGCGGCCCAACCCCAGGTGCAGGGCCTGCCGCCCACCCTGGTGATCTCGACCACCGGCGACCCGGCCACGCCCTACGACGCGGGGGTCAACCTCGCGAAGGCGCTGCGCGGCAGGCTGCTCACCTTCGAAGGCACCCAGCACACCGCGTTCCTCCAGGGCAACTCGTGCGTGGACGACGCGGGCATCGACTACCTGACCGAGCTCGAACTGCCCGCGGACGGCACCCGGTGCAAGTGACCCGCCACCGCGACCGGCCGCGGAACCGGACGGTAACGAGGACTCAACGCGCACGGTCGGGCGTCGCGGGAACCGCAGGAATTAGGCTGCGAGCATGAACCGCCAGCAGGAGTTCGTGCTCCGCACCCTGGAGGAACGTGACATCCGCTTCGTGCGGCTGTGGTTCACCGACGTCCTCGGCATCCTCAAGTCCGTGGCGATCTCGCCCGCCGAACTCGAGGGGGCCTTCAGCGAGGGCATCGGGTTCGACGGCTCCGCCATCGAAGGATTCTCACGGATCTACGAGTCGGACATGGTCGCCAAGCCCGACCCGACCACGTTCCAAGTGCTGCCCTGGGAGACGCCCGACGGCGAGCACTACTCGGCCCGCATGTTCTGCGACATCGCGATGCCCGACGGCTCCCCGTGCTGGGCCGACCCGCGCCACGTCCTGCGCCGCACCCTGTCGAAGGCCACCGAAGCCGGGTTCACCTGCTACGTGCACCCCGAGATCGAGTTCTTCCTGCTGAAGAACCTGCCGACCACCGGGGTCGAACCGGAACCCGCCGACTCCGGCGGCTACTTCGACCAGGCCAGCCACGACGCCGCCCCGCACTTCCGGCGCAACGCCATCGAAACGCTCGAAGCGATGGGCATCTCCGTCGAGTTCAGCCACCACGAGGGCGCCCCCGGCCAGCAGGAGATCGACCTGCGCTACGCCGACGCGCTCACCATGGCCGACAACGTGATGACCTTCCGCTACACCGTCAAGGAGGTCGCCCTCATGCAGGGCGTGCACGCCTCCTTCATGCCCAAGCCGTTCACCGCGCAGCCCGGTTCCGGCATGCACACCCACTTCAGCCTTTTCGAAGGCGACCAGAACGCCTTCTACCACCCGGAGAACCCCTACGAGCTCTCCGACACCGGGCGGGCGTTCGTCGCGGGCATCCTCACCCACGCGCGCGAGATCAGCGCCGTCACCAACCAGTGGGTGAACTCGTACAAGCGGCTCATCGTCGGCGGCGAGGCGCCCACCGCGGTCTGCTGGGGCCACGCCAACCGCTCCGCGCTGGTGCGGGTGCCGATGTACTCGCCCGGCAAGTCCTCCTCGCGGCGCGTCGAGGTCCGCAGCCCCGACTCGGCCTGCAACCCGTACCTGGCGTACGCGGTGATCCTCGCCGCCGGGCTGCGCGGCGTGGAGAAGGGCTACGAACTGCCGCCCGCCACCGAGGACGACGTGTGGTCGCTGACCGAAGGCGAGCGCAAGGCCGCCGGGTACGCCAGCCTGCCGCAGAACCTCAACGACGCGTTGAGCGAGATGGAGAACTCCGAGCTGGTCGCCGAAACCCTCGGCGAGCACGTCTTCGACTTCTTCCTCCGCAACAAGCGCAACGAGTGGGACTCCTACCGCAGCCGCGTCACGCCGTACGAGCTGCAGAGCCTGATGCCGATGTTGTGACCGGGCTCAAACCGATCTCGTGGGGTCAGGTCGTGGGCACCCGGAGGGTGGGGCGATAGGTTCGCCCCGTGACTGATTCGCAGCCGCAGCCCGAGCCCTCCGGTGGCTCCGACGCCGAAGCCACCTCCGACCTGTTGGAGCACCGGGCGGACGAACCGGAATGGCCGGCCGAGCACCCGGACCCCGCCGCGGGCTTCGACGCCGATCAGGCCACGCTGATCGGCTGCACCGTCGCCGGACCGGGCCAGCTCCCCGCCGCGCGGGTGCTGCGCGAATCGTTCCTGCGCAGCCACCCGGGAGCCCGGTTCGTGGTGCTGCCCATCGGCGGCGAGCTCAGCGGTGACGTGCTCACCCCGGCGCGGATCGGCGTCGACGCCGACGAGCTCGCCGGACTCGCCGTCGCCTGCACCGCGGACCAGCTGCGCGCTGTGCTGCGCCCCCGGCTGCTGCAGCACCTGGTGGCCACCGGCGCCACCGTGCTCTACCTCGAACCGTCGGTGCAGGTGTTCAGCGAATTCGACGACCTGCTGCGCGAGCTGTCCCCGGACCGCCCGGTCGCGCTGGTGCCGAGGGTGCTGCGGACCCTCTACGCCGACGGGTTCCGCCCGAGCGCCACCGACCTGGTCGAATCCGGCCCGTTCGACCCGAGCGTGCTCGGCGTGCGCCCCGGCGCGGAGGACTTCCTCACCGCGTGGGCCGAGCAGGTCCGCGCCGACCCCAGCGTCGGCATGCTGCTCGACGGCGCACCCGCGCTGATCGACCACCACGTGCTGCGCGACCCGGGCGTGGGGCTGTCGGTGTGGAACGCGGCGCAACGCGAACTCATCCCCACCGGCGACGGCGGGCACGCGGTCGACGGTGCCCAGCTGCGCAGCATCCACTTCGACGGGTTCCAGCCGCAGCGGCCCTGGCTGCTGTCCACGCACTACGCCGACCGCCCGCGAGTGCTGCTCTCGGAACATCCGGTGCTCGCCGGGCTCTGCGCGGCCTACCGCAACGAGCTCGTCGAAGCGGGCTACACGCGGGAACAGCCGCACCCCTACGACGCCCTGCCGGACGGCACCCCGCTGCCCGAACCGCTGCGGCGCGACTACCTCGACGCCTGGCAGCGCGACCAGGCACCGACGAGCCCGTTCGCCACCGGCGCCGGCGTCGAGGACTTCCTCGACTGGGCCTGCGAGCCCGTGGACGAACGGCAGCGGGCCACCGGCGGTTCCCGCTGGACCGCGGCGGTCTGGGCCGACGACCAGGTGCTGCGCAAGAACTACCCCGACCCGTTCGGCGCGGACGCCGACGCGTTCCGCGAATGGTGCGCGGGCGTCGGCGTCGCCAGCGGCCGGGTACCTGCCGCCGCGGTGCGCAACCTCGGCGGCACCGACGGCTCGACGCTCGTCGACCAGCTCGGCGTCGCCATCCTCGGCACCGGCCGCACCGCCGAACTCGTCCGAGCCGCCGTGCGCGCCTCCGGGCTGCCCTCCGCGGACACCCCGTACTACCCGGTGGTGCTGCGCTGCGAGCCCGGCCTGACGGTGCCCGCGGGACGCCACCTGATCGACGTGCAACCCGACACCACCGACGCGGACGGCGCGGTGGAGGCATGGGTGCTCTCCGAAGCGGCCCGCCAGGCCGCCCGGCGCGCGGGCGGGCCTACCACGCGGGTCGTCGCCCTCCCGCTGCTCGACCCGGGGCCGGTGGACCTGCCGACGCGGAAGGCGGCACGCGCCCGGTTCGGGTTGTCCGAGGAGTTCGTCATCGGTGCTTTCGCCGACCACTCCGACGAACGTCGCGACAACATCCTCGGCCTGGTCACGGCCTTCTTCGCCGCGTTCCCCGAACGCGAGGACGTGCACCTGCTCGTCGCCGTCACCGGTGCGGCCGAACACCCGGAGGCGGCCGAGCGCCTGCGGCTGGCCACGGCCGCCGACCCGCGGGTGCACCTCGTCGAGGAGGAGATCGCCACCGTGGGCCTGCTGTCCGCCGCGGACGCCGTGGCCTCGCTGCACCGCCCGGCGGGCGGTGACCGGTACGCGCTGCGGTTGCTGGAGGTCGCCGCGCACGGCGTGCCGGTGCTCGCCGCGGACCACGGCGCCGTCACCGAGCTGCTCGGCTCCGCCGGGGCGAGCCTCGTGCCCTGCCAAGGCCAAGGCGAACCGGACGTCGAGGCCGCCGCCGTCGCCCTGCGCACCGCGGCCGACGACCCCGAGGAGACCGCCGCGGCCGGCCGCCGCGCCCGCGATCACCTGCTCGCGCAGCACAGCGTCAACCACGCCGCCGAGCGGTTGCGCGAGCACGTCGAGCACGCCTACCGGAACTGGCGCACCAAGTGGGCGAAGGATCGCCACGGCGACCTCGACGACCCGCTGCACCCGCTGCTGGTGGCGCGCCACGCGCTGCACCGCGCCCCCGACGTCGGCGCCGGTGGCCGCAACTCGGTGGCCCCCGCGCTGCGCAAGGCGGTGCTGCGGGTGCTCAGCCACTACGACGAGCACATCCGCGACGTGCTGCGCTCCATGGTCGACGGCGTGGAGCAGACCGCGGCTGAGCTGCTGCGCCGCCAGTACGACGCGGACGGGGGAGGGGAGGAGCTCGACCTGCTCCGCACCGAACTCGGCCGCATCGACCAGCGCCACGACCAGCTCGACGAACGCCTCACCAGCACCGACGACGGCATGGTGCGGGCCCGCGCCGACCTCGCCGACCAGCACCGGCGGCTGCGCGCGCTGGAGGCGGGCGGCGGCTCGGGCGGCGGTGAGCCCGACCGCGACGACCTGCTGGCGCAGCGGCTCGACAGCCTCACCGGCGCGGTGGAGCGGACCCTGGACCGGATCGACGCGCTGGAGAACGAGCGCGAACAGGCCCGCAACCAGGAGCTCGAAACCACCCTGCGCTCCGCGACCAGCGACGCCGCCTACGCCCTGCACCGCACGGACGTGCTGCAACGCATCCTGCTGCGCGAGCACGAGCGCAACACCGGCACCGCCGACGGCACCAGCACCCCGGTGCTCTGCGACGCGGGCCTGCTCCGGCTGCCCGCCGACGACGCCATGATGCTGCCGTGGCTGTCCTCGCACGCCACGTGGGACGCGGAGGTCTCCGGGCTGATCGACTCGCTGCTCGAACCGGACGGCGTGTTCCTCGACGTCGGCGCCTACGTCGGCTACCAGACCGTCCGGGTGCTGAGCAGGCTCGGCAACAGCGGCGCCGTGATCGCGGTCGAGCCCAGCGCGGACGGCCGCGCACTGCTCAACCGCAACGTCGAGGTGAACGTCCCCTCGGCGTGGGGCCACCGCCTGGTCACCCTCGCCGCCGCGGCTTGGGACGCCCCAGCCGACCTGGTCGCCGAACAGTCCCTGGCGGGCGGAGTCTCGGTGCGTCCGGCGGAGGAGTCGGACCCCGAGGACCCGGACGCGCGCGTACCGGGGGTGCGGCTCGACAAGGAACTGGAGAACACCTCGACGCTGCACGACATGACGCTGTCGGTGGTGCACGTCGACGTCGGCGCCCGCGTGCACCGGGTCCTCGGCGGCCTGGTCCGCCTGCTCCGGCGGGATCGTCCGTCGATCGTGTGCTCGTTCACCCCTTCCGGCATCACGGAACTCGGAGACGACCCGGCCACGGCATTGCACGAGTTCGGCACCTGGGGTTACGAGCTGGTCCCCGTGGGCCGCACGACCGCGGTCTCGGCCTCCGAACTGCTGGAGGCGATCGACGCCGCCGGCTCCACGAGCACGGTCAAGCTCTGGCTGCGCCCCAGAGGCAAGTCCTGAATCGCGGTGAACGGTGAATGTCAAGAGTCTGACCAGGCGATTTGACATTCACGGAGAGTGTGCGTAACTTTCTCCACGTCGCACGGCAAGCCGGACGGAACAGGACGCAAGAGCCTGGCGGGGACGGCGAAGGTGGCGGCGCCTGGGGATTCCCAGTAGCGCGCACCGGACGGGACGCGCGGGTTTGACACCGCGAAGCGGACCGGGTAACGTACGACAGTCGCTAAGATCCGAGAGGCGCTTCCACGGGAGCGGGTCACGACTTAGCAGTGGACAACTCCAAATCAGGTCGACGATCTGGCCGACCAGGGTGCGGGTGACCGCGAAGTGACCCCCCTGAAAACGGCCGAAACCGAGCCTGCTAGAGTTTGAAACATCGCAAGAACGAAAGACGGAAATGACTCCCCGGAGTTCGCGGCCCTGAGGTTGGGGGTTGTGGGTGATGGTGTGGGTGTGTTCTTTGAGAACTCAACAGCGTGCCGATGATGATGAGTGGTAACTCATTAGATTGATTTTATGCCCTGGTCGGCCTTTGTGGTTTTGATCGGGGTGCCTCGTTTATTTCGGGGCAGGATTTTTCTCTAAACATTGTTGGAGAGTTTGATCCTGGCTCAGGA
>NZ_JBSFWJ010000096.1:0-16399 GCF_053592695.1 Saccharopolyspora sp. NPDC002578
TCGCTGCGGGATCTTTTTCCCAAGTGGCTCCGCCACGAGGGAAAAAGCTGTCCTCGCGAGAAGAACGCTGAGAACCCGCGGGTGGTCGGCTTGCTCTAGCTGGTCGCTGCTCAGCGGCTTCGCTCGCTGACAAGACAAGGACCAAGGACGGTGCCCACCTGGAACGGGTGGGGATGTTGGCGGTCTTCGACGTTTTGAAATTCCTGTAGCAGCACGGAATCGCCGGTCGGCGCGCGTCGGCGCGCCCCTCTCCTGCGGAGGAAGCACCTTGTCCCCTACTGAACTCGCGCCGGCGTTCTTCTTGGCTGCGATCGTCATCCTGGTCAGCTGCCGGTTGGTCGGACGTCTGCTGCGGGCCTTCGGGCAGCCTCCGGTGGTGGGGGAGATGGTGGCGGGGGTGGTGCTCGGCCCGTCCCTGCTCGGCTGGATCGCGCCCGCCGTGGAGCAGGCCGTGTTCCCGGACGCGTTGCGGCCGGTGCTGTACGTGGTGGGGCAGATCGGGCTGGTCGTGTTCATGTTCCAAGCGGGCTACGAGTTCCGCGTGGACCGGTTGCGTCAGGTCGCGCGGCCCGCGTCGCTGGTGTCGGTGGCCGGGGTGATCACCCCGCTGGTGCTGGGGATCGCGCTGACCTGGATCGCCGCCGACACCGCGGGCATGTTCCCGCCGGGAGTGCCGCTGCTGGTCTCGGCGTTGTTCGTGGGCGTCACGCTGGCGATCACCGCGTTCCCGATGCTGGCCCGGATCATCACCGAGCGCGGCCTGTCCGGCACCCGGTTCGGGTCGCTGTCGCTGGCCTCGGGCGCGTTGGACGACGCGGTCGCGTGGGTGCTGCTGGCCGGGGTGCTGAGCATCAGCGCCGCCAGCATCGGCCCGTTCGCGGTCGCCGCGGGCGGCAGCGCGGTGTTCGTCGTGGTGCTCGTCGCGATCGTCCGCGCCGGAGACCGGGCCGACCGCGCGGTGCGGCGGCTCAACCCGGAGCACTTGCTGATGGCGGTGGTCGTGGTGCTGTTCCTGGCGGCCTGGTACACGGACAAGATCGGGCTCTACGCCGTGTTCGGCGCGTTCAGCCTCGGAGTGGTGCTGCCGCGCTCGGCGGCCGTCGACGGCGCGGTGCACGCGATGAAGCCGGTGAGCACGCTGTTCCTGCCGCTGTTCTTCACCTATTCGGGGCTGAACACGAACATGGCGCTGCTGCTGGATCCGGGGCTGCTGCTGTTCACGGCGGGCGCGGTGCTCGTGGCGATCGTGGGCAAGCTCGGTGCCTGCTGGGCCGCCGCGCGGCTGGCGGGGGAGCCGAGCTCGGTCGCCCTCCGCGTCGGCGCGCTGATGAACGCGCGCGGGCTGATGCAGCTCATCGCGATCAACGTGGGGCTCGCGGCGGGCATCGTGACGCCGCAGCTGTTCAGCGTGCTCGTGGTCGTCGCCCTGGTCACGACGATCATGGCGACGCCGCTGCTCACCTTGTTCGACCGCCTGGAGCGCAAGCGGACGCGGGAACCCGCGTCGGTCTGAGGCCGCGCCGCAGTGCCACCACCTGCGCGTTCCCGCGATGTGGATCTTGAAGTGCCGAGCGCCGATTCCCCCTATGCTCGGCTGCGCGGTGCCGCTTCCGGGCACTGTGGAAGGTGAGGGGATTCTCCGATGCGGCATGCGCTCAGGTGCGCGGTGCTGTTCCTGCTGATGGTGGTGGCCCTGCCCGCGCTCGCGAGCGCGGCCTCGGCGCAGGAGCCCGAACGGCCCGTGGTCCGGGTCGGCACCGAAGGGACCTATCCGCCCTTCTCGTTCCACGATCCGGGGACGCAGGAACTCACCGGCTACGACATCGACGTGATCAAGGCGGTCGCCGACAAGGCCGGGTGGGACCTCGAATTCGTCGAGACCCAGTGGGACGCGATCTTCCCCGCGCTCGACGCCGGGCGGATCGACGTCATCGCCAACCAGGTCTCCGTCAACGAGGAACGCGCCGCCAAGTACGACCTGTCCGAGCCGTACACGTACTCGCGCGGCGTGATCATCCGCCGCACCGGCGACGAGGGCATCAAGACGCTCGAAGACCTCCGCGGCAAGACGACCGCGCAGTCGAGCACCAGCAACTGGGCCCAGGTCGCCAAGGACGCGGGCGCGAACGTCGAAGCCGTCGAGGGCTTCGCGCAGGCGGCGGCGCTGCTCACCCAGGGTCGGGTCGACGCGATCGTCAACGACAACATCGCCGTGCTCGACTACCTGGCCAGCACCGGTTCCACCGACGTGGAGATCGCGGGCAACGCCGGTGCCGAGACCAGCGAGCAGGTCCTCACCTTCCGCAAGACCGATCAGGCCCTGCTCGACCAGGGGAACCGGGCGATCGCCGAGCTCAAGGCCGACGGGACGCTCAAGAGCATCTCGGAGAAGTACTTCAAGGCCGACGTCTCGGTGCCCGACGGTGGTGAGGCCGACCTGTCCGAGGGGCGCGGTCACCGCAGCACCTGGGACGTGCTGCGCAGCACGGCGTGGCCGATGTTCGTCGGCCTCGTCCAGGTGACGATCCCGCTCACAGTGCTGAGCTTCGCGATCGGGCTCTCGCTCGCGCTGCTCGTGGCCCTCGCGCGGATCTCGCCGTACAAGGTCCTGTCCGGACTGGCCCGCGCGTTCATCTCGATCATCCGCGGCACCCCGCTGCTGCTGCAACTGTTCATCGTCTTCTACGGGCTGCCGCAGCTCGGGGTGAAGTTCCCGCCGTTCACCGCCGCCGTGATCGCGTTCAGCCTCAACGTCGCCGGGTACGCGGCGGAGGTCGTGCGCTCGGCGATCCTCGCGGTGCCGAAGGGGCAGTTCGAGGCGGCGGCCACGATCGGGCTCGACTACCGGCAGACGCTGCGCCGGATCATCCTGCCGCAGGCGACGCGGACGGCGGTGCCACCGCTGTCGAACACGTTGCTGTCACTGCTGAAGGACACCTCGCTCGGATCGGTGGTGCTGCTGACGGAACTGTTCCGGCAGTCCCAGCTCGCCGCCGCCGAGAGCAACGAGTTCCTCGCCCTGTACGCCTTCGCCGGGCTGTACTACTGGGTGATCTGCGTGGCGCTCTCCGCCGGGCAGAAACGACTGGAAACCCGACTGGACAGGTACGTGGCCCGATGACCGACACCACAGTGCAGCCCGCCGAGCCCGCCCGCGTCCGGGTGCACGGCCTGGAGAAGTCCTTCGGCGACCAGCACGTCCTGCGCGGCATCGACTTCGAGGCCCTGCAGGGGACTTCGACGGTCCTGCTGGGACCGTCGGGCTCGGGCAAGACGACCGTGCTGCGGTCGCTCAACGTGCTGGAGACGCCCGAGGCCGGAGTCATCGGCATCGACGACGTCGAGATCGACTTCGCCCGGCTGCCCGCCGGCAAGGCCGGTCGCAAGGAGAGCGCCCGGTTGCGGGCGCAGAGCGGCATGGTCTTCCAGGCCCACAACCTCTTCCCGCACCGCACGGTCCTGGAGAACGTCGTCGAGGGTCCCGTCGTGGCGCAGCGGCGCCCGCGGGAGGAGGCCGTCGCCGACGCCCGGACGCTGCTCGATCAGGTGGGGCTCGCCGACCGCGCCGACGCCTACCCGTTCCAGCTCTCCGGCGGGCAGCAGCAGCGCGTCGGCATCGCGCGGGCCCTGGCGTTGAAGCCGCGGGCGGTGCTGTTCGACGAGCCGACCTCCGCGCTGGACCCGGAACTGGTGGGCGAAGTGCTCGCGGTGATCAAGGACCTCGCGGCCGAGGGCTGGACGATGGTGATCGTCACCCACGAGATCCGCTTCGCCCAGCAGGTCGCCGACCAGGTCCTGTTCCTCGACGGCGGCGTCATCGTCGAGCAGGGCACCAGCGCCCAGGTGATCGGCGACCCGCAGCAGGACCGGACCCGCCGCTTCCTCAGCCGCATCCGCGACCACGGCTGAGCGGTCCCGCGGTCAGCGCGCGGCGAGTTCGTCGTGGACGGCTCGGGCGAAGGCGTCGGCGGCGGGGGAGCGGTCGGCGGCGGTGAGCAGCATCGTCTCCCGGCGCCGCACGAACTCGGGGTCGTGGACCCGCACCCAGGTGACGCCGCGCGGCGCGGCGTCGGCGGCCATGCCGGGCAGCAGCGAGATGCCGAGCCCGGCGGCCACCATGCCCAGCCGGATCTGCCAGCTCGCGGACCGGTGCGCGATCTCCGGTGCGGCCAGCGTCGGCCAGGCGCCGAACTGCGGCTCGTCCGCTCCGCCCGAGCCGACGATCCACGCTTGCCCCGCGAGTTCGGCGACGTCGACCTGCTCGCGGGCGGCGAACGGGTGCTCGTCGCTCACCGCGATGCCGAGACCCGGCCCCGGCCCGAGCGGTTCGGCGTGCAACCCGTCCACGTCGTAGTCGGGCAGCCCGTCGCCGACGGCGATCACCGCGACCTCGATCCGCCGCGCCCGCAGCCTGCGCACTTGCGCGGGACTGCCGGACTCCCGCAGGTCCACCACCAGCGCGGGGTGCGCGGTGCGCAGCCGGGCGATCGCGCGGGGCACGAGCACGGCTGCGGCGGTCGGGTAGGAGCCGACGACGAGCCTGCCCGCGAGCCGGTCCCGCAGCCCCGCGATCTCCAGGTCGGCGGCCTCCAGGTGGGCCACGACCCGCCGGGCGTGGCGCAGCAGCACCTCGCCCGCCGCGGTGGGCCGGACTCCCCGCGCGTGCCGGGCGAACAGCGCTGCACCGGCCGCGTGCTCGGCCGCGCCGACCTGGCGGGAGATCGCGGACTGCGTGTAGCCCAGCGCCTCGGCCGCGGCGGTGAAGCTGCCGCACCGGGCCACTTCGACGACGACGCGCAGCGAGGTGAGGGTCAGTTCCGGCATCGTCCGAGTATGCGCACTGCTCAGGCGGGCGCGTGCTCTGCGTCGGCCGCGTAGGCGATGTCGCGCTGCGCCTCCCACGCGGTGAGCCGTCCCCGGGCCGCGTCGGTGACGGCCTCGTAGGCGTCGGAGTTCAGCAGCAGCCGCAGCGGGGGCTCGGGGGAGGTGGCGGCTTCGACGACCGAGCGCGCGACACCGCTTTGGCTGCCCACCATCTCCTCGACCACCGGCGCGGGCTGGTCGGCGGGGCCGCCGCGGTAGGGCTCGCTGACCGGGATCCGGTCGGCCGCCTCGTAGAAGCTCGTCCGCACCCGGCCGGGTTCCACGAGCACGGTCCGGATGCCGAACGGTTCGACCTCCTTCGCGAGCGCCTCGAAGTAGCCCTCCACACCCCACTTCGTCGCGTGGTAGATGGCGAATCCGGGGAAGGTGATGTGCCCGCCCATGCTGGACAGCTGCACGAACACCCCGCCGCCCTGCTCCCGCAGCCGCGGCACGGCCCGGCGGGCGAGCTGGATCGAGCCGGTCAGGTTGGTCTCGATCACGCCCCGCACCTGCTCGTCGGAGAGGTCCTCGGCGGCGCCGAAGACGCCGAGCCCGGCGTTGGACACGAGGACGTCGATGTGCCCGAGCTCGGTGAACGCCGCCGCGAGCACCTGCTCGATCTGCTCGGTGTCGGTGACGTCCAGCGCCCGCCGCCACAACCGGTCGCCGTGCCGCCAGGCGAGGTCGTCGAGCTGTTCGGGCCGCCGCAGCGTGGCGGCGACCCGGTCGCCCCGGTCCAGCGCCTGTTCGGTGAGTTCCCGGCCGAGGCCGCGCGATGCTCCGGTGATGAACCACGTGGTCATGCTGTTGCCTCTTCCCGCTCGTCGTCGGTTCACCGTCCACGGTGCTCGGACGAGGCCATGCGGACAAGCGAGGGTTCCGCACCGGAGCCATGCGCATCCGGCATGGCTCACGCGACGCTGATCGCTCCGGTGAGCACGGCGAAGGCGATGTAGGCGAGCGAGGCCAGCAGCACCCAGAGCACGGCGAAGCGTTGGAAGTCGCCGAGGTCGCGCTTGATCAGCCCGAGCAGCACCCACAGCGGCGCGGAGGCCGGGCCGATGGAGTGCATCATCTGGCCGATGGCGCCGGCTCGGGCGATCTCGACGGGCGCGATGCCGTAGTGCCCGGCCGATTCGGCGAGCACCGGCAGCACGCCGAAGAAGTAGGCGTCGTTGGACATGAAGAAGCTCAGCGGCAGGCCGATCACGGCGGTGAACAGCGGGATGAGGTTGCCGAGCGAGTCGGGCACGACCGCCAGCAGCGCGTCGGCCATCGCCTCGGTCATGCCGGTGTCGGTCATGATGCCGGTGAAGATCCCGGCGCCGAGGACCAGCATGACGACGGGGACGGCGTTGCCCGCGTGCTTCTTGATGACCTCGCCCTGGTCGGCCAGGCGCGGGTGGTTGACCAGCAGCGCGATCACGAACGCGAGCATGAACAGGTTCACCGGCTCGGCGACCCCGGCGACCAGCAGCACCAGCAGCAGCACCGTCAGTCCCGCGTTGAACCAGGTGCGCCAGGTGCGGTCCGCGTCGCCGCGGTCCTGCGCGGCGATCTCGGCGGCGAACTCATCGATGACGGACCGGTCGATGCGCTTGCGCTGGTCGCGGCCCAGCATCCAGGCGATGGCGACGATCGTCAGCGAGGTGAGCACCATCGGGCCGATCATGTGCACGAAGTAGTCGGTGGAATCCAGGTGCAGCACGCTGATCCCGCGGGTGGCGGCGCCGCCCCACGGAGTCGTGCCGGAGATGGTGCCCAGCGCCATGGTGGCGATCGTGGCGATGACGAGCGGGTTGATGCCGAGGCGCCGGTAGATCGGTAAGAACGCCGAGCAGATGATCATGTAGCTGGTGGTGCCGTCCCCGTCGAGCGCGACCAGCAGCGCGAGGACGGCGGTACCGACGCAGATGCGGACCGGATCGCCCTTCGAGACCCGGATGATCATGCGGGAGATCGGGTCGAACAGCCGGGCGTCCATCATGACGCCGAAGTAGAGCACCGCGAACAGCAGCAGGATCGCGGTCGGAGCGACGATCTCCAGCCCGTTGAGCATCATCTCGTCGAGGTCGCCGCCGAACCCGGCGGCCACGGCGAAGAACACGGGCGTCGCCATGATCGCCACGAAAGCGGTCGCATATCTGCGCATCACCAGCGCCATGAAGACGCCGAGCGTCCCGAATCCCAGAACGGCGAGCATCGTCGCTCCTCAGAGGTGTGAGCTGTGTTGTGCGCGGGTGGAACCTCGGCCGCCCCCGCGTCACGAGGACCCGCGGCGGTGCCGGTGGCCGCCGCCGCGTCGGCAGGACGGCACACCGGTCACCGTCGGAGTGCGGTGGAATCGGCCGGGTGCGCGGGTTACGGCGTCGCCGGTCGCCCCGGCAGTTCGGCGCGCAGCGCCGCCAGGCCGAGCCGGGGCGGGCTCAGCACTTCCGCGCCGAGGGTCGTCGCGAGCTCGTCGGCGTGCGGGCTCAGCGAGTAGTTGGCGAGCAGCACGAGGTCGGCCTCGGCCAGGTGCGGACGTGCCGCTCGCACCAGGGAATCCGCCGACGCGGAGCCGGCCCGCGCGGGCAGGACGCCGGCGTCGGGGGCGGCCTCGGCGAGCCGCCGGGCCGAGTCCGCCAGCGCCGAGTCCAAAGAGGACAGCAGGAGGACCCGAGCGGGTCCGCGGCGGGCGATCTCGGCGAACGCGGCGTCGTCGGCCCCCCGCACCGGCACGTCCCACAGCTCCCGCGCGAGAGCCGCGACCGGTCCGTACATCGAGCAGCTCAGCTGCACCGTGGCGGCCCCGCCGTCGACCGCGTGGCGGATCAGCGAGAGCATCCGCCGGCGCAGCGCGGGAGTGAGCCCCCCGGCCGCGTCGGCCTCGCCGATCAGCCGGTCGTCGACCAGGTGCCACGGGTCGGCCGCCGGGAAATCCGCGCGCAGCACGGTGTTCACGGGTTCGACCGAAGCGGGAGTGGCGTGCACGAACGCCACGAGCGGGCCGGTCGTCACGCCGGGTCCCCGATCGCGGCGGCGACCGCGTCGGCGAACGCCGCCGTACCGGTCGACCCGCCCATGTCCGGGGTGCACGTCCCGGTCGCGACCGTGCGCGCGATGCCGGAGTCCAGCAGCGTCGCGGCCCGGCGCAGCGCGTCGTCGTCGTTGCGGTCGCCCAGCCACTCCAACAACATCGCGGCGGAGAGCATCATCGCGATCGGGTTGGCGATGTCGCGTCCCGCGATGTCCGGGGCCGAGCCGTGCGAGGCCTGGGCCATGCACTGCCGGTCGGAGGCGTTGATGGAGGGCGCGATGCCGAGCGATCCGGCGAGCTCGCCGGTGAGGTCGGAGAGGATGTCGCCGAACATGTTCTCGGTGACGATCACGTCGAACTCGGGGGCGCGGCGCAGCAGGTGCACGGTCATCGCGTCGATGTGGAAGTCGTCGACGGTGACGTCGGGGTACTGCTCGGCGATCTCGCGGCACACGTCGCGGAACAGCCCGGTGGTCAGGCGCAGCACGTTCGCCTTGTGCACGATCGTGAGCCGCTTGCGCCGGCCGCGGGCGAGTTCGAAGGCGGTGCGCGCGATCCGCTCCACCGCGGGCCGGGTGATGATGCCGTGCGCGATGGCGACGTCGGGGGTGGGCATGAACTCGCCGGTGCCCGCGTGGGTGTTGCGGTCGGCGTAGAAGCCCTCGGTGTTCTCCCGCACGATGACCAGGTCGGTGCCGGGCACCATCGCCTTCGCGCCCTCGAACGCCTTCGCGGGGCGGATGTTGGCGTAGAGCCCGAAGCGGGTGCGGATGGTCCCGCTGGGGTTGAGCCGCGAGCGGTGCGGTTCGGGGTAGGCCGCGCTGTCGTGCGGCCCCAGCAGCCACGCGTCCAGCCCGGCCAGCGCCTCCAGCGTCGATTCCGGGATCGGTGTCCCGTGCTCGTCGATCGCGGACCGGCCGAGCGGCAGCGGGAGCCAGTCGACGCCCGGCGCCTCGGCCGCGGCCAGCGCCGCGTCGACGACCCGGGTCGTCGCGGGCACGATCTCCGCGCCGATCCCGTCGCCTTCGAGCAGGCCGAGTCGGTACGCGGGGGTGGGGCGTGCGGTCATGGAATCTCCTCCGGAAGTCGCGGACGGCGATATCCTGGAGGTTATAACCTCGGTCGGTCAAGACTTCGCAGAAAAGTGATCGCGTGCCGAAGAGCCAGCGGATACCCTGTGATGAGAGTCTTATAACGAGCCCGGTCGAGGTGTTTCACCTGGTGGTCGGGCGCGGTAGTCGGCGCGGTAGCTTATAGCCGAACGGGAGGTGTGGCATGAGCGAACCGGCGGCGTCACCGCTGATGACCAAGAGCGAGCTGGCGTACGTCAGCGTCCGCGACAAGATCCTCTCGGGCGAGTTCCCGCCCGGCTCGGTGCTCAACCAGGCCACGCTGGCGCGCACCATCGGCATCAGCACCACACCGCTGCGCGAGGCGCTGCGCAGGCTCAAGGCGGAGCGGCTGGTCGAACTGGACGCGCACCGCGACGCGCGGGTCACCGAGCTCAACGCGGAAGAGGCCCGCGACCTGCTGGAGATCCGGCGCTCGCTGGACCCGCTCGCGGTGTCGCTGGCCGCGCAGCGGCGCACCAAAGCGGACATCGCCGAGATCCGCGCGGCCGCCACCGGGCTGCGCTCGCTGCCCACCGACCCCGAGCACCGGCAGCTGCTGCACCACCGCCGCTTCCACGTCGCGATCTACCGCGCCTCGCACAACGACCTGCTCATCGAGACGCTCGACGGCCTGTGGGACAAGGCGGACCGCTACCGCAGGCTCGCGCTGGAGATCGACCGCGGACCGCGGGCGCGGGAAAAGAAGGACGAGGAGCACCGGATGCTCGTCGAGTGCGTCGTGGCGGGCGAGGCCGACGCGGCGGCCGACGTCATGCGCGAGCACATCGAGACCAGCCTCGGCGCCCAGGCCGCCCGCCGCCTCATCCGCGCCGAGCAGTGACCCCCGAATCCGCCCTCGGTGCGGGCCGACGACTTCCGGGGCGGCCGTGCGCGGGCCTCACCGGCGTTCCGCGATGCCGCGGATGAACGCTGCCTGTCCCGCGTGCTGCAAGCCGTCGGCCAGCACGCTCACCAGCCGGACCCCTCGGGTGACCGGGGGCGTCCAGTCCGCATCGATCACCTCGTCGAGGTCGGCGTCGGAGAGCCCGGCCACGTAGGACACGGTCCGCTCGTGCACCGAATCGTGGTAGCCGAGCAGCAGTTCCGCTTCGGCGCGCACCTGCGCCACCTGCTCGGAGCTGTGGCCGTAGCCGATGTCCAGGTCGTCGAAGGGCAGGTCGAACCGGTCCCGCCAGCCCTGGGTGAACCACACCTGCTCCGTTCCCGCCGCGCCCGCGAGGTGATCGTCCTGCACCCGCGTGAGATGCCAGATCAGCCAGGCGATCGAGTTGGCCTGCGGGTCGACGCGGAGGACGAGCTCGTCCTCGCCCAGCTTGCGGGTCGCGCCGTGCACGGCCTCCCGAATCCGGTCGTAGCCGTCGACGAGCACGTCAGCGCTGGTCATATCGCTCAGCGTCCCTTCACCGGTGGTCGGATGCGCGAAGTGCGCCGCGTTCCACCGTACGAGCGGGAACCGGCGCGGGCATGCGGCGCGGCCGTGCGGTGCACGGCCGCGCCACGACGTCAGTTGTCGTGATCGCTGCCCGCGCTGCCCGCCCCGAAGTCGAGGTTGAGCGTGCGGTCGATCTCGATGGGGCTGTCGCCGTTGTAGCTCACGTTCAGCAGCCCGGAGCCGGTGCTGCTCTGGCCGTCGCTGCTCGGCCCGGCGTGCGCCACCGGCGAGAGCAGCAGGGCGGTCGCCGGCGCGGCGCAGGCGAGTCCCCGGAGGATGCGCATGGGGGTCCTTTCGTTGATGTGCGGGAAGAACGGGTCGGGTCAGGCCGACGCTTCGGGGACGGGTGCCGACGCGGCGTCGTCGGCCGACCGGTCGGCGAACCGGCGGGCCAGCCAGGCGCAGGCGATCAGCTGCAGCTGGTGGTAGAGCATCAGCGGCAGCACCAGCAGCCCCACGCTCGCGGCGGGCAGCAGCACCGAGGCCATCGGCAGGCCGCTGGCCAGGCTCTTCTTCGAACCCGCGAACACCAGCGCGATCCGGTCCGGGGTGCTGAACCCGCACCAGCGCGCCGCCAGCGAGGTCACCGCCAGCACCACCACCAGCAGCACCAGGCACACGGCCGCGAGCAGCAGCAGCCCGGACGGGGTCAGCTGCTCCCAGATGCCGTGCGCGGTGCCCTCGCTGAACGCGGTGAACACGACGGCGAGGATCACGACCCGATCGAGCTTGCCGAGCGCTCGCCGCGCGCGCACCCACTCGCCGATCCAGCGGCGGGCCAGCTGTCCCAGCAGGAACGGCACCAGCAGCAACAGCACGATCTCGGGCAGCGCGTCGAGCGGCACGGCACCGGTGCCGCCCGCCAGCAGCAACCCGGCCAGCACCGGGGTCAGCAGCACCCCGAGCACGTTGGAGAACGTCGCCGCGCAGATCGCCGCGGCGACGTTGCCGCCGGCCAGCGAGGTGAAGGTGATCGACGATTGCACCGTCGAGGGCAGCACGCACAGGAACAGCAGTCCCAAGTGCAGCGGCTCGGTGAGCACGGCGGGCACCAGGACCGCGGTCGCCAGCCCCAGCACCGGGAACAAGGCGTACGTGCTGAGCAGGATCGCGCCGTGCAACCGCCAGTGCCGAACGCCTTCCCAGGTGGCGCCCCGCGGGAGCCGGGCGCCGTAGAGGAAGAACAGGAATCCGATCGCGATCGTGACCGCGGTGTCGAGCACCGCGGCGGGTTCTCCGCGAACCGGGAAGAAAGCCGCGAGAACGGCGGTGAGGACGAGCGCGATGATGTAGGGATCGATTCTCGAACGCGTGACGAAGCTATTCGGCATCACTGTCCTGTCGAAATTCGGGGAGAGGTGAATTCCCGGCGGCATGAATCCGGAATCGCTGATTCCGGTAGCCGGGAAGCGGGATGATCCGGTCAGGTCTGCATCTCGACCGGCCTGACGTGGTTCCGGCTGATGTTGCGCTCCAGCAGCGCCAGCGATTCCGCGACTCCGACGGATCCGGCCGAGACCTCCGGGAGCCTGCCGTCGGCGACGCGCAGATCGGTCAGCGCCCGGTCGATGGCGGATTGCGCGGCGAACAGGCACGGCGTGCTGTAGATCGCGACGTCGACGCCGAGGTCCTGCAGCTCCGGCAGCGAGAGCCGTGGGGACTTGCCGCCCGCGATCTGGTTGAACAGCAGCGGCTTGTCGCCGATGACCTTGCGGACCTTGGCGATCCAGTCGACGCTGCGCACTCCGTCGACCAGCAGCACGTCGGCCGCCGTCTCGGACAGCGCCTCCGCCCGGCGCAGGATCTCGCGCTCCTCGGTGGCGTCGGTGCGGGCCACGACCAGCAGGTCCTGCCTGGTGGAGAGAACCAGGTCCAGCTTGTCCAGGTAATCCTCCAGCGGCAGGATCCGCTTGCCGTCGACGTGGCCGCAGCGCCGCGGCCGCTGCTGGTCCTCGAGGATGACTCCGGAGGCACCGATCATCTCCAGCTGCTCGACGACGTGGCAGGCGACCTCGGGGTCGACGTAGCCGTCGTCGATGTCGACCAGCAGGTGCTGCTGGGGGAACGCCAGCCGCAGCCGCTGCACGAACGCGACCATGTCCGGCCAGGCGATGAACCCGATGTCGGGCAGGCCGTAGTGCGAGGCGGCGAAGCCGAATCCGGAGATGAACATCCCGGAGTAGTGCTGGGCGGAGACCGAGGCCGAGAACATGTCGTAGACGCCGATCAGCGGTGTGATCTGCTCGCCGGCCACGTCGTTGCGCAGTGCGGTGCCGTACTTCACGGTGTACCTCCAGGTTTTTCGGGTAGGGGTGTGCGAGGACCGTCCCGGAATACGGGTTCGGTCCGGGGTGGAACGGTCCCTCGATTTTCTGCATGCCGGATCGGCGGTGGTGCCGACGCGGTTTCGGTTCTCCTGAAATCGTCGCAACGCGGACAGGAATGGTTCCGGATGAGGAATTTCAGGAGTTGTCCAGGTGTCTTCCGGGCCCGACGGGATGGGCCCGGTTTGGTTCTCCTGGACTGATTTCACCTTATTGCACGAACCGAACTCCGGCCAAACCCACAGATGGGTGCAAGTAGGTGCACGATGGCGAATCACGCTGAGTGATAATGAATTTTCTCTAATCTTCGCCCCGGATCACGGAAGTCGAGATGATTCCGCGCGGAACGAGGAAAGTATTTCACGTTCACCCGCCTGTTTGCGGCTGACCAGCGACGGGTCCTGTTCGTGCCTTCTGGCTGCGGCTCGTCCTCGTCGCCGGGAGCTCCGCGCGCGGGTCGTTGCGCTGGAAAAGATCAACTTTGGGCTGACGGGACCTGGTGATGCACCGCTCGCTCTGCGTGATCACATGAGCGGATCGGCATGCGTTCGCGCCCGCATCGCCGCTGTTCGCGGTCGCACCGCCAGGAGGTTGCGCCGGGCGCGACGGCGACCCGGTGCCGAGTGATCGAACCGTCCCCGCGATCACCTTGAAGCGCGCTGGGCCTGCGGGTAGACACCAGGTGGCGGAATGCCCAGCGAACGTGAGGTGCCATGACCAACGCGCGAGGACAGTCGGTGCAACGCGCTCGGACGTTGCTGTCCGAGCACCCGGTGCTCGACGGGCACAACGACCTGCCGTGGGCGCTGCGGCTGCACGGGGCCTACGACCTGGAAGCGCTCGACCTCTCCCAGGACCGGACCGGCACGCTGCACACCGACCTGGCCCGGCTGCGCGCCGGTGGTGTCGGCGGGCAGTTCTGGTCCGTCTACGTCGAGACCGGGCTCCAAGGGGACCGCGCGGTGTCGGCCACCTTGGAGCAGATCGACTGCGTGCTGCGGCTCGCCGAGCGCCACCCGGGCGAGCTGCGGCTCGCGGGCACCGCCGCCGAAGTGCGCGCCGCGATGGCCGACGGCCGCATCGCCTCGCTGATGGGAGCCGAGGGCGGCCACAGCATCGCCTGCTCGCTGGCGACGCTGCGCGCCTTCCACGCGCGGGGCGTGCGGTACCTGACGTTGACGCACAACGACAACGTGCCGTGGGCCGACTCGGCGACCGACGAGCCCGCCGCGCACGGGCTCACCGCCTTCGGCGAGGAGGTGGTGCGGGAGATGAACCGGCTGGGCATGCTCGTCGACCTCTCGCACGTCTCCGCCGACACCATGCGCCACGCGCTGCGGGTGACCCGCGCGCCGGTGCTGTTCTCGCACTCGTCGTCGCGCGCGCTGTGCGACCACCCGCGCAACATCCCCGACGACGTGCTCGCCGAACTGCCCGCCAACGGCGGCGTCGCGATGGTCACCTTCGTGCCCTCGTTCGTGCTGCAGGAGGCCCGCAACTGGGTGCTCGCGTTCGACGCAGCGGCGACCGGGGCGGGGCTCGACGCGCACGGCGGGGGCGAGCAGGTGCGGCGGTTCCGCGCCGACTACGAGGCGGCGCACCCGAGGCCCGCCGCGACCGCCGCCACCGTCGCCGACCACCTCGACCACATGCGGGAGATCGCGGGCGTCGACCACCTGGGCATCGGCGGCGACTACGACGGGGTCGACGTCACCCCGGCGGACCTGGCCGACGTGGCGAGCTATCCGAACCTGTTCGCGGAGCTGCTGGACCGCGGCTGGTCCGAACAGGACCTCGCGAAACTGGCGCACCGCAACGCGATCCGCGTCCTCGAAGACGCCGAGCGGGTCGCCGACCGGCTGCGGCGGACCGAGCGCCCCTCGGTGGCCACGATCGAGGAGCTGGACGGCTGACCCGTGCTGCCGCCGGGGCCCGGGGCGTGTGCACTGTGCGGGCGGCCCACCCGTCGAGGTGATCCTCGGCCATCGGGGAACACCGGGCTCGGCGGGTGAGTTGTTCCAGTGAGTCATCCGGACGCCGAAAGAGGTATTCATGTCGAAGCTGGCGCAGGTAGGCGTCACCGGCCTTGCCGTGATGGGGCGCAATCTGGCCCGCAACTTCGCGCGCAACGGCTACACCGTCGCCGTGCACAACCGCTCCGTCGGCCGCACCCACGAGTTCATGGAGCGGTTCGCCGAGGAGGGCGAGTTCGTCGCCGCCGAATCCGCGGCCGACCTCGTCGCTTCGCTGGAACGGCCCCGCCGGGTCGTCATCATGGTCAAGGCCGGTGGGCCGACCGACGCCGTGATCGACGAGCTGGCCCCGCTGCTCGACGAGGGCGACGTGATCATCGACGGCGGCAACGCGCACTTCGAGGACACCCGCCGCCGCGACGAGGCGCTGCGCGGACGCGGCCTGCACTTCGTGGGCACCGGCATCTCCGGCGGTGAGGAGGGCGCGCTCAACGGGCCGTCGATCATGCCAGGTGGCTCCGCCGAGGCCTACGAATCGCTCGGGCCGATGCTGGAGAAGATCAGCGCGCACGTGGACGGCACGCCGTGCTGCACCCACGTCGGCCCCGGCGGTGCCGGGCACTTCGTGAAGATGGTGCACAACGGCATCGAGTACGCCGACATGCAGCTGATCGCCGAGTCCTACGACCTGCTGCGCCGCGCGGGCGGGCTGGACCCGGCGCGCATCGCGGAGGTGTTCCGCGGCTGGAACGAAGGCAGGCTCGCGTCGTACCTGGTCGAGATCACCGCGGAGGTCCTCACGCACACCGACGCCCGCACCGGAGCGGCGTTCGTGGACGTCATCCAGGACCAGGCGGAGCAGAAGGGCACCGGCCGCTGGACGGTGCAGACCGCGCTGGAGCTGGGCGTGCCCGTCAACGGCATCGCCGAGGCCGTGTTCGCGCGCAGCCTGTCCGGCCACGGCGACCTGCGCGAAGCCGCGCAGGGCCTGGCCGGCCCGCAGCCCGCCGCACTGTCCACTGAGGACGCGAAGCGGCTGGCCGAGGACGTGGAGAAGGCGCTGTACGCGTCGAAGGTCGTGTCCTACGCGCAGGGCTGGAACATGATCTCGGTGGGCAGCCGCGAGTACGGCTGGGACGTCGACCTCGGGGCGATGGCCACGATCTGGCGCGGTGGCTGCATCATCCGCGCCGCGTTCCTGGACCGAATCCGCAACGCCTACGGCAACGACCCCGCGCTGCCCACGCTGCTGGCGGACGCGGAGTTCTCCCGCGAACTCGCCGACGCGCAGGACGCGTGGCGCCGCGTGGTGGCCACCGGCGCCGAACTCGGCATCCCCACGCCCGGATTCTCCGCCGCGCTGTCGTACTACGACGCGCTGCGGGCGCAGCGCCTCCCGGCGGCGGTGACGCAGGCGCAGCGCGACTACTTCGGTGCGCACACCTACCGCCGCACCGACGTCGAAGGCTCGTTCCACACCCGCTGGGACACCAACCGAACCGAGGAACCGGCGTGATGGTTGTTCGGTCTCGTTCTGCGTAGCGGTGCGGGTGGCGGAACCTCAGCTGCTTCCTCGCTGCGGGATCTTTTTCCCAAGTGGCTCCGCCACGAGGGAAAAAGCTGTCCTCGCGAGGAAGCAGCTGAGAACCCGC